>JAATGE010000154.1 GCA_015654825.1 Rhodospirillales bacterium | reverse complement strand
CAAAACTGTACAGCAGGTCGAAGCTCGCCGCGCCGGCTGGCAGGGGGGCGAGGGCGGCAAGCATGCCGCCGGCAGCGAGCAGCCCCGATTTTACGAACGTTTTCATGAATTCTCCCGCGGATGGTTGAACGGCACAGCCGTCGCGCGGCGACCCATGGTAACTACTGACAGCGCTGTCTAGTAAAATCTCCGTGTACCAAAATAGCCACTTTTCAGGCCCGCCCCCGACCCCGGTAACGCTGCGTTTTGCCCGGGCCATGCGGCCCTTTCCAGCCTGCCAGGCGAACACCGCGATCTCGGCACGCAACAATTGCTCTCGTAACGACAACAGGAAACAGGAGCTCAGCCCGAACTCCCGTATATCCGCTATGCCACCGCCTTGATCACATCGGCGATGATCCCGATCATCTCATCAATATGCTTCCGCTCCGCGATCAGCGGCGGCGAAATGGCAATGATGTCGCCGGTCACGCGCGTCAGCAGCCCTGCGTTATAGCACGCAACGAATACGTCGTACGCCCGCGTCCCCACCGCCCCCGGCCGCGCCGCCAGTTCCACGCCCGCCACCATGCCCAGATTGCGCACATCGATAACGTGCGGCAGCCCCTTCAGGCTGTGCACCGCATCCTCGAAATACGGCGAAAGCTCGGCCGCGTTCTGGAAAATCCCTTCCTCCGCATAGGTGTCGAGCGTCGCCAGCGCCGCGGCACAGGCCAGCACGTGCCCGGAATAGGTGTAGCCATGGAACAACTCCATCGCCGCTTCCGGCCCGTTCATGAAAGCGTCGTGGATGGCGCCGGAAACCACCGTCGCCCCCATCGGCACCGAGGCGTTGGTAATACCCTTGGCCAAGGTCAGGATATCCGGCGCAATACCAAACAAATCGACCGCGAACGGTGCGCCAAGCCGGCCAAAGCCGCTGATCACCTCATCGAAAATCAGCAGAATGCCATGCTTCGTGCAAATCTCCTTCAACCGCTCCAGGTAGCCCACCGGCGGTATCAGCACGCCGGTCGAACCCGCCATCGGCTCCACGATCACCGCCGCCACCGTGCTCGGATCATGCAGCGCCAAAATGCGTTCCAGCGCATCCGCCAGCTCCGCGCCATGCTTCGGCTGCCCGCGCGAAAACGCATTGCGCGCCAGGTCATGGGTATGCGGCAAATGATCCACGCCGACCAGCATCGGGCCGAACTGTTTGCGGTTGTTGCCGATGCCACCGACGGAAATTCCGCCGAACCCGACGCCGTGATAGGCGCGCTCCCGCCCGATCAGCCGGGTGCGCTGGCCCTCGCCGCGGACGCGATGATACGCCAGCGCAATTTTCAACGCCGTATCGACCGCTTCGGATCCCGAATTGCTGAAGAACACATGGTCCAGCCCGTCGGGCAACATGCCGGCAACCCGGCTGGCGAGTTCGAACGCCTGCGGATGCCCCATCTGGAACACCGGCGCGTAATCCATCGTCGCCGCCTGGCGCGCGATCGCCTCGGCGATCCGCGGCCGGCAATGGCCGGCGTTGACGCACCAGAGGCCGGCGGTGCTGTCCAATATCTGGCGCCCGTCGTGGCTGGTGTAATGCATGTCCTTGGCACCCACCAAGAGCCGCGGCGCTTTTTTGAACTGGCGGTTTGCAGTGAACGGCATCCAGAATTCCGCGAAGCTGTTTACGGCCGAGTCCATTGTGCTCTCCTAAAAGAAAAAGGAAGGCCAGGGCTCTGCCCTGGACCCGCTGGGGACAAGTCCCCAGACCCCACTCATTAGCCTCGTGCCCATAAAATTGGGGTCTGGGGACTAGTCCCCAGCTTGGGTCCAGGGGGCAGAGCCCCCTGGCCTTCTTACTTCACCCGTTCCTCATTCCCACTCGACTTTCGTGTCCAGGGCCCGCCATCCGTCGAGCGCTGCACCTCGAAATGAATATGATCGTCGTCGATGAACACGTTCACCATCCGCTCCAGATCCTTCTGCCCCGCCGGCACATCCTCCGGCTCATAAATCCACCGCCGCCCGCTGATCGTAAGCCGGCTCCACCCGCCGCCGGCGTCCGCCGCGGTTCCCATCGCCTGCGTGCGATACGTCTGCTCGCCCTCCGCGCCCGGCCCGGTCGGCATGAACACCACGAGCGCCTGGGTCTTGTCCCCAACCACCTGTTCGCAAACAAAGAACAAACCGGTCGCCTTGCAGCGGTTCTCCACCCGCGAGGGCGCGCCCGTGTCGGGCTTCACCTTCCAGGCGCCATTGTAGAGTTGCAGCGCGGCATACGGATCGTCGGCCGCCCGCGCATCAGCCGCCGACAGCAGCAGCGCCAGGCCGGCAAGGCCGATGATGGGGACGCCGCTCATGACGTGGACTTCCTTCCTGCCTCGCCTGCCGCCGCCTAGCGCAGCCCTAGCACCTTGTGCGTCTGAACGGACAAGCGCCAGCGCGGATGCGCCAGGCAGTAGGCGATCGCCGCCTGGGTATTGGCCGCCACGTCCGGCCCGTCCATCGGTTGTAACAGGAAATGCCGGAAATCGAGTTGCTCGAACAGCGCGGGATCGCCGCCCTCCTGCGGGTAGACCAGTTTCAATTCATCGCCGCCCCGCAACACCAACGGCGCGCCGGCCTTTGGGCTGACGCAGACCCAATCGAGGCCTGGCGGCCGCTCCTGCGTGCCGTTGGTTTCCACGGCGATGCGAAAGCCGCGCGCATGCAGCGCATCGGTCAGCGCGGCATCGACCTGCAGCAGCGGCTCGCCCCCCGTCAGCACGACCAGGCGATGCTCTGCGCCGCCCCGCCATTGCGCCGCGACGGCCTCCGCCAGCGCCTCCGCCGATGCAAAACGCCCGCCGCCATCGCCGTCGATGCCGACGAACTCGGTGTCGCAAAACCGGCAGACCGCGGTGGCACGGTCGGCCTCCCGCCCGCTCCACAAATTGCAGCCGGCAAACCGGCAGAACACCGCGGCGTGCCCGGCCTGCGCCCCCTCGCCCTGCAGGGTAAGGAAGATTTCGCGCACCGCGTAGCTGCGGACAGACGGCGCGACGGAAGCGTCCATTGATCCCCTGTCAGCCGGCCCCTCTGTCAGCCGACCCCTGTCAGCCGACCTTGGCGCCAGGCTTGTCCCCGCCCTTGTCACCCTTGTCGCCCGGCTTCTCGATCAGCTCCTTCACTTCGTCCATCGCTTCCTTGAAGCGGTGATCGAGCAACCCGAGCGCCTCGGTATTGCTGCGCTGGATCAGATCGGACAGCTCGCGGATGTTGGAAACCGCGTGTTCGTAACTGCGCTTCAGCAGTTCCGCGGCGCGCGCCGCCTTGGCCTGCGGCGATTCCGAGCTGGCCAGCTCGCGCACATGTTCGGTCAGCTCCGTCATGGTCTGCTGCATGATTTCCATGTGGCGCCTGGCGACCGCCTGGGCGCCCTCCAGCGCCAGCCGGTTGGCCTGGCTCAGCGCGTCCATGTTGCGCCGGTGCGCCGCCATCAGCGCGCCCGTGTCCGGCAACGACGTCGGAAACCGCATGTCCTTGAACATCCGCCCGACGTCGCCGAGCATCGCGGTCTGCCGTTCCGCCGCGGCGCGTCCGAAGCCCGCGATCGTTTCCGCGGTACGGCGCGCGGCGTCCTGCGCCATCGTGGCGGCGGTCTCGGTGATCGATTTCGGTTTTGCGGTATCGTCGGCCATGGCGGGATCTCCTGGCGCTGCGTTGATGCGAGCACAGCTTGCTACACCCGCGGCGCACCGGTGCCTATGCCGCGACGTCGTCCATCGCCGGCGGTGCGCTTAGGGGATCTTCCGGAAACGGCTTTGGCGCACTGGCCTCGCCGGCGCCCTCGAGCCACGCCCCGACCCGCTCCGCCCGCGCCAGGGCGCGGTCCAGCGCCGCCATGGTCGGCGACAGGTCGGTGCTCTCATCGCCCTCCCAGGCGCGCACCACGTAAAGCCATACGGCGGTGAGGCCCTTGCTGCGCAGCAGCCCGCGCAGGCCGCCCGCGGAAAGCCCGCACGCTTCCAGCATCCACGCCATGCTGCGCTGCGTCGCCACCGCCAGCAGCAGGGCCAGCGGCGGATTGCCCGGCAGCGCGCGCAGCAAGGCAACGACGCCCGCCCGATGCGCCTGCAGCGCGTCGATCCGCCGCATCAGCACGTCGAACAACCTGTCGCGCGGCGAGCCCTCGGTCAGCGCGCCGGCCACCGCCATCTCGTCGGCATGGCGGCCAAACCGCAGCAATATGGCGTCGCGCCCGGAAAAACTCGCGCGCGCGTT
>JAATGE010000273.1 GCA_015654825.1 Rhodospirillales bacterium | reverse complement strand
CGCCCGCCGGCTGCGCGCCCGCGACCGCTGCACCGGCACCTGGTAAAGTTCCGCCTCCGCTTCCGTGCCGCCGGCGATGCGCGAAACCCGTGCTTCCAGTTGCGGCCACAGCGTCGCCGGCGGCGGCGTTACCGGCAGCAGCCGCGCCAGCGGTGAAAGCCGCCGCTCCCAGGCCGCGATTTCCGCCGCCAGCACCGCGTCGCGCCCGGCCGCCAGCCGCACCGCGCGCATCTCCTCGGCATTCAGCGCGCCCAGCACGAACAGCCCCGCCTGGTCCTCAAAAACCCCGTCGCTCATCCGCCCAGGCACTCCCGCAAGCTCGCCAGCGAGCGCCGGATCGAGGATTTGATGGTGCCCAGCGGGATTACGAACTGCGCCGCCAGTTCGGCATGGGAAAACCCTTCGACGAACGCCATCGTCACCAGCCGCCGCCGCGAGGGCTCCAGCCGCTCCAGGCACTGCCGCAGCGCGCGCCCGTCGGCATCGGTCTCCAGCGCCTCGAGCCGGTCGTAAGCGTCGAGGTCCGGTTCCTCCTCCAGCGGCAGCAGGCTCGGCCCCGCGCGCCGCACCAGGTCGAGCGCCCGGTACCGCGTCAGGCAGGTCATCCACGCCTCGGCGCTGCCGCGCGCCGGATCGAAATGGCGCGCATTCTGCCAGATCTGGATGAACGCCTCCTGCGCCGTGTCGGAGGCAAGGTTGCCATGCCGCGTAATCCGCAGCGCGACGGCGTACAGCCGCCCCGCGTGGCGGTCGTACAGCGCGCGGAACGCCGCGCGATCGCCCTGCGCGCATTGCTGCAACAGCGCCTCCGATCCGATTTCCGCGGCGTCAGCGATCACGGAAATGTACCGGCTCGTTGCATTCGGGGTCTCTGTAGCGGAGCATCGCGGCCCTGACACCCCCCCTTACGCGGCGCCGCAGCAATCGGATGCAGCCGGTGCCAGCCCGCATCATTTCCCGGGCCGCGGCCGGCACAGATCGGCCAGCTTGCAGCACAGCGCGCCGGCCGCCATCAGCCCGGCCATCGGCAGCGCCGTGCCGTCGGTCAGCCACGCGATCAGAAACCCCGCGCTGCACCCGATCATGAACTGCAACGTCCCCATCAGCGCGGAAGCGCTGCCGGCATGCGCCGCGTGGCGATGCAGCGCGCCCACCATGCCGGTCGGCGCGATAAACCCGCTCTGGCCCTGCATGATCGCCACCACCACGGCCATCGCGATCGGGCCGCCGCGGCCGCTGCGCGCCAGCGCCAGCAGCAGCAGCGCCATGACCAGGTAGACGCTGGTCGCATAGCGCAGCGTGCGGTCCAGCCCCAGCCATCGCGTCACCGTCACGTTGAGCTGCGAGAACAGCACGTAGGTCGCGGCGACCATCCCGAACAGCACGGCGAACCGCCCTGGCGACAGGCCGAAATGAATGATGAACACCGTCGGCGAGCCGGCGAGGTAGGCGAACAGCGTGAAGCTCGAGGACGCCAGCATCAGCGAGTGGGTCAGGAACACCCGCTCGGTCAGGATGTGCCGATAGCGCGACAGCACGCCGGCCAGCCGCATATGCACGCGCCGGCTCGCCGACAGCGTGTCCGGCAGGAAATTGCCGGCGAGAACCAGCCCAAGCGCGCCATAGCCCGTGGTGATCCAGAAGATATCGCGCCAGGTGGCGAACCGCAGCACCAGCCCGCCCAGGCTCGGCGCCAGGATCGGCGCCGCGCCCAGCACCAGGATCAGGCGGGACATCATGCGCGCCGCGTTATGGCCCTCGGCCACGTCGCGCACCACGGCGCGCGGCACGATCATGCTGGCCGATCCGCCGAGCGCCGCCACGAACCGCCACGTCGCCAGCCAGGCGATCGAAGGCGCCAGCGCGCATCCGGCGGAGCCGGCGATATACACCGCCATGCCGAGCAGCAGCGGCCCGCGGCGGCCGAACCGGTCCGCCAGCACGCCCTGCGCCAGCTGGCCGAACGACAGGCCCAGGATCCAGGTCGCCAGCGTCAGCTGCGCCGATCCCGGCGGCGCATGGAACTCGGCCTCGATCGCCGGGAAGGCCGGCAGGTACATGTCGATGGAAATCGGGCCGACCGCCTGCAGATAGCCGAGCAGCAGGGGCAGCCAGCGCGGAAATGGCATCAGAATGAGAGTGGTCCCGGCAGGCTGTGGCTAGGCTTTACCGCGTGCCATCGGCGGCACAAACAGCGGCGCCGTATCCCAGGGAAACAGGATCCAGGTATCCTGCGGCACTTTCGCGACGCACAGGTCGGCCACCGGGTCGCCCAGCGGCTTGGCGTACAGGCAGCCGAACAGTGCTCGCGGCAGCGCCTCGCGCACCGCGCGCGCGGTCGCACCGCTGTCCACCAGGTCGTCGACGATCAGGAACCCGCTGCCGTCGCCGGCGGCCGTGGCGGCCTTGATGATTTCCGGCGGCCGCTGCGTGCCGGCTTCCTGCGCGTAGCTGACGACCCCGATACATTCGACCAGCCGGCATTCGAGCTCGCGCGCGACGATGGCGGCCGGGATCAACCCGCCGCGCGAAACCGCGACAATGCCCCGGAACGGCCCGCGCGGCATCACCGCCTCCGCCAGCGCGCGGGCGTCGCGGTGCAGCTGATCCCAGGTAACGACCGCGTATCTCTGCGTCTGCATCAGACCAGGGCCAGCATCAGAACGGGGCCAGCATCAGAACGGGGCCAGCATCAGACCAGCGCCCGCATTAAAACAGGCGGCCACCGTCCGGCACTTTGAAATCCGGTTTCGCCAGCACCACCTCACCCTCGTCGCCCGGCAACCCGAGGGTCAGCACTTCGCTGATGAACGGTCCGATCTGCCGCGGCGGGAAATTCACCACGGCGCACACCTGGCGCCCGATCAGCTGGTCCGGCTTGTAGTGCACCGTGATTTGCGCGGAAGATTTCTTCACGCCAAGTTCGGCGCCGAAATCGATCCAAAGCTGCAAGGCTGGCTTGCGTGCCTCGGGGAACGGCCGCGCATCGACGACGGTGCCGACACGGATGTCGAGTTTTTCGAAATCGGCATAGGTCACGGTTTCTGTCATGCCGAATTCATAGGCCGCCCCGCGACACCTGCAAAGCCGCCCACGGCCTTCGAGCCGGACGCTTCGACCCGAAACGAAAGCCAAATTAACAAAAGTGTTTTGGGTCTTTTTTTCAAAAAAGAACAAGAAAAAGTACTTCTTTTTGAAAAAAGAAGCAAAAACTTTTGTTAGTTGTTCATTTTCGCCCTGGCCCACGGCCTCACCCGGCTTGACCGCCGCCAGGTGAGCGGGCGTTCTGCCGCCAAATCGGAGGATATTGGCATGAGCGATGGCAAGCTGGTGATCGGCAACCGGCGCTACTCCAGCTGGTCGCTGCGCGGCTGGCTGCTGGTGCGCCTGGCGGGCCTCGACGTGACGGAGGTCGTAATCCCCCTCGCCGGCGGCGTCACCCTGGCGGTGCTGGATGCAACGCCGGCGGGCCTGGTACCCTACCTGGAGCATGGCGGCGCCCGCATCTGGGAGAGCCTCGCGATCGCCGAGTATTGCGCCGAGCACGCGCCATCCCTGTGGCCGGCCGACAAGGTGGCAAGGGCACTCGCCCGCTCCATCGCGGCCGAGATGCATGCGGGTTTTCGCGGTTTGCGCCTGGCGATGCCGTTCAACGCCTGCCGCGCGTTTCCCGGCGTCGGCCGCAACCCGGATAGCCTGGCGGACATCGCCCGCGTCGAGGAAATCTGGGCGGAGACCCGCGCCGCCTGGGGTGGGGGTGGCCCGTATCTGTTCGGCGCGGGATTTGGCGCCGCGGACGCGATGTTCGCGCCGGTCGTGGGACGGTTCCTGACCTATGAGCCGGAGTTGTCGGCCGAGTCGCTGGCCTACTGCGAGGCGGTGCGGACGCATCCGCTGGTGGACGAATGGTACCGCGGGGCGGCGGATGAGCCGGAGGCTTGGCTACTGGAGAAGTATGAAGGGATAGGCTAGGGGCTTTGCCCCTAGGACCCCACTGGGGCCTTAGGCCCCAGACCCCAATTCTGTTGGTTCCGAGTACAATTAATGGGG
>JAATGE010000425.1 GCA_015654825.1 Rhodospirillales bacterium | reverse complement strand
GCCGTCAATGCGGCTTATGAGACGACGTTGCGCGAAGGTGTGCAAACCGAGCGCATGCTGTTTCTGCCTTTGTTCGGCACCCCGGATCAGCGCGAGGGAATGAGCGCATTCGTTGAGAAACGCCCAGCAAGCTACAACCATAAGTAGCAGACGGTTCAGCTTGACTTGGCTTTGTCAGGGTCCTAGATACCCGACCTTCTCCGCGCAAGCTGACTTGCAAACGTCACAATTGTCACCGCTTCACGGCCACCACCCGGTTAACTCCTTACTGCCCGCTTAACGCCTACTTGCCCGCTTAACACCTAACTGATTGCGACCAGATCCATGGCGAATACCGCGTCCGCGCAAAAGCGCATCCGGCAGACAGCAAAGCGAACCGCGCGCAACCAGGCGCGCAAGTCGCGCATGCGCACCTTCGTAAAGAAGGTCGAAACGGCAATCGCCGTCGGCAACAAAGAAGCCGCCGCCGCGGCCCTGACCGAGGCGCAGCCCGAAATGCAGCGCGCGGCAACGAAGGGTGTTGTCCACATCAACACCATCGCCCGCAAGCTCTCGCGCCTCTCGGCGCGCGTGAAGGCCCTGTCGGCTCCGGCCGGCTAAAAGGCTTTCCCGGCGTGGCGCCAAATAGCCACGCCGATACCGCCGGGTGGCGCGGGGCGGCGCCACAGTAGCGGTAAAGTAATCGGCAAATCAAAGGGATGACGGGGGCAGTGCTTGTCTATGCATTGTCTTTGCAGGTTCCGGCTGAATACTGCACTTTCTTAACGAATGCTAAAATTCCAATTGCCAGGTCCGGCGTTCTGACTTAGCTTTTGCCGGCTGGCGCAGGCCGGTATGCCGACAAGGTCAGGAACGAAGTGACGGAGGGTATTCCACCTCCGAACAATGCTGCCTTGCCTTATTGTCGGTATGGGGGGTCGTAATGAATGGGGATCCGTCTCTTGGGCACGAGCGGCATCTGGATAACGCCGGACTCATCCGGCATGGCGATCTTGGCTGACGGCGCCGAACCGCAAATCGCAACGCAGTGGGCCCGCATTCGCGGTCGCCTGCAGGCGGACGTTGGCGATGTGGAATACCGAACATGGTTGCGCCAGATGACGCTCGTCGGCATCGATGGCGACGAGGTGACGGTGCATTTGCCGTCGCGCTTTCTGCGCGACTGGGTGCGCACCCATTACGGTGAGAAAATCACGCGACTGTGGCAGCAGGAAAATCCACGCATCCGCCATGTCGATATCCGCGTCGACCGCAGCCGCGCCGGCCTCGCCGAAAGCGTCACCCAGCCGCCCGCAACAACCGTTGCAATTAATGCGCCGCCGCCCCCGGCCGCCGTGCCGGGCACACCGTCCAGCCGCACGCCGGCCGGCAGCTTTCGGGGAGGCGAGGACGTGACGGGCCCGCTCGATCCGCGTTTCACTTTCGACAGCTTCGTCGTCGGCAAACCGAACGAATTCGCCTACGCCTGCGCCCGCCGCGTCGCGGAACAACCCTCCAGCCCCGGCTTCAACCCGCTGTTCCTGTACGGCGGCGTCGGCCTCGGCAAAACCCACCTGATGCACGCCATCGGCATCGAACTCGCGCGCAACGGCAACGGCCGCTCCGTCGCCTACATGTCGGCCGAAAGCTTCATGTACCGCTTCATCGCCGCAATCCGTGCGCAATCGACGCTCGAATTCAAGGACCAGCTCCGCTCCGTCGATGTGCTGATGATCGACGACCTGCAATTCCTGGTCGGCAAGGATAATACTCAGGAAGAGTTTTTTCATACTTTCAACGCCCTGGTGGACGCCGGCAAGCAGATCGTCGTCAGCGCCGACAAATCGCCGTCCGAAATATCCGGCCTCGGCGACCGCCTGCGCACCCGCCTCGGCTGCGGCATGGTCGCCGACGTCCACGCCACCACCTACGAACTGCGCATCAGCATCCTCGAAGCCAAAGCCCAGCGCGTCGGCGCCGCGGTGCCCGGCAAAGTCATGGAATTCCTCGCCCACCGCATCACCACCAACGTGCGCGAACTCGAAGGCGCACTGAACCGGCTGATCGCACACGCCGGCCTGTTCAACCGCACGATCACGCTGGAAACCGCGCAGGAAGTGCTGCACGACGTGCTGCGCGCCCACGACAAACGCGTCACGATCGACGAAATCCAGAAACGCGTGGCCGAACATTACCACATGCGCCTCAGCGACATGGGCAGCGCCCGCCGCGCCCGCGCCGTCGCCCGCCCCCGCCAGGTCGCCATGTTTTTAGCGAAACAACTCACCAGCCGGTCATTGCCCGAAATCGGCAAGAAATTCGGCAACCGCGATCACACCACGGTCATGCACGCCGTCACCCGGGTCACCGAGCTGATGGCCACCGACGTGAATTTCGCCGAAGACGTCGATCTGCTGCGGGAGATGTTGGAGTCGTAGGGAAGTTTAAGGCCAGGGCAGAGCCCTGGCCTTCTCCCTAAGCCTGCTTCAACTCAATCAGCGAGCGCCGTATCTTCCGCCCCCGATTGATCTTATCCTCGATATAAGCCGCATCCCCCCACCGAACCGCCCGCGCCATCGCCTGCGCGTCCTCGGTAAACCGCGCCAGCATTTCCAGCAGCGCCTCCCGGTTATTCAAAAACACATCCCGCCACATCACCGGGTCGCTGGCCGCGATGCGCGTAAAATCGCGAAACCCCGTCGCCGCGAATTGCAGCACTTCCTGCCGCGTCTCCCCTTCCAGGTCGTCCGCCGTCCCACAGATCGTGAACGCCAGCAAATGCGGCAGGTGGCTGACGATCGCCAGCGTGCGATCATGGTGTCCCGGCTCCATGATCGAAACCATGCTGCCCAGCCGCCGCCAAAACTCCTCCATTCTAGCCACGCTGGCCTCATCGGTGCCCGGCGGCGGCGTCAGCAGGCACCAGCGCCCTTCGAACAGCGCGGCAAATCCCGCATCGGGCCCGGAATGTTCGGTGCCCGCCAGCGGATGCGCCGGCACAAAGTGCACGCCCTCCGGCACCAGCGGCCCCACATCGCGGATCACGCTCTGCTTGGTGGAGCCCACGTCGGACAGGATGGCACCCGCCCGCAACGAAGGCGCGATCGCCGCGGCCAGTTCGGCGTACGCCCCCACCGGCGCGCACAATATCACGCAGTCGGCCCCAAGCACCGCCTCCCCCGCATCGGCCTCGACCCGGTCCGCGATGCCGAGCTCCACAACCCGCGCCCGCGTGCGCTCCGATTTCGCGTGCGCCACGATTTCACCCACCAGGCCCTGCTGCCGCGCCGCGCGCGCGATCGAGCTGCCGATCAGCCCCATGCCGAGCAGCGCCAGGCGCCCGAACAGCGTCTCACCCATGGCGGGCGGCCTGGAATTCGCGCAGCGCCGCGATCAGCAGGTCGTTTTCGTCGTCGCGTCCCACCGTAATGCGCAGGCAGTGCGGCAGCCCATACCCGCCGACGCGCCGCACAATCAGGCCGTGCGCCCGCAAATGCATATCGGCCGCCTCCGCCGTCGCCGGATCGCCGAAATCGACCAGCACGAAATTCGCCTCGCTCGGATGCACCAGAAGGCCGGCCTCGCTCAGCGCTTCCGTCAGCCTGCCGCGCTCCTCCGTATTATGCGCGCGGGATTTCTCCACCCATTCGGGCTCGGCCAGCGCCGCGATGCCCGCATCGTGCGCCAGCAGCGAAACATTGAACGGCCCCCGCACGCGGTGCAGCAAATCGACCACCGGCGCCGGCGCATACGCCCACCCGAGCCGCAGCCCCCCCAGCCCGAACATTTTGGAAAATGTCCTGGTCATGACCGTATTCTCGCCGGCATCGACGAAACTGGCACCCGGATCGTAATCGGGACGGTCGATATATTCCGCGTACGCCGCATCCAGCACCAGCAGCACATGCGGCGGCAGCCCGGCGCGCAGCCGCGCGGTTTCGTCCGCGGTAATCAGGCTGCCGGTGGGATTGTTCGGGTTGGCGATGAACACCATGCGCGTCGCCGGCGTCACCGCGGCCAGGATCGCGTCGACATCCGCCGTCAGGTTTCGTTCCGGCACCTTTACGATATCGCACCCGGCGATGCGCCCCGCGATGGCGTAAATCGAAAACCCATGCTCCGTCATGATCAGTTCGGTGCCGGCGCCGCCATAGATGTGGCACAGCAGGTAGATCAGGTCGTCGGACCCGGCGCCGCAGACGATCTTCTCCGCATCGAGGCCGAACCGCTCCGCGATCGCATGGCGTAGCGCCGTGGCACCCCCATCCGGATAGCGGTGCGAATGGATCGCCGCCTCGATCGCCCGCAGCGCCCCCGGCGGCGGCCCGAACGCGCCCTCGTTGGACGACAGCTTGATCACGCGCTGCGCGCCCGGCAGCTTCGAAACGCCGGGTGTGTAGGGGTCGATGCCCAGGATTTCCGGGCGGGGACGCAAGGTCATGGGCTCCGGCGTCGCTTTCTTCGCATCAATTTGTTCAGGGGCGGTGAGGTAATGGCGGGGCTTCATCGGCGAACGCCCGCGGCAGCGCAAGCCGCGCGGCGCGCCAGGAGCCCTTCGCCGGATGCAAAACGGCCCGCCAGGCAAAAGCCGCACCGCCATCATCCGCGGCATCAAGCACGATGCCGGCCGCCGCGACGACATTTCCTGGATGTCGCTGATCCGCACCGCGCGGGTCCCGTTCGCGTTCCAGGCCCTGGTGGCCGCCGGCCTGCTGCTGCCGCCGCAAATGCGCGACATGCTGGCGGCGCTGGCCGAAACCCACGCCTGGCGCGCCTGGGCCGCCTTTCCCGCCAGCATGGCCGTATTCGGCTTCCTGAGCTGGTACTGGGCGCGCGCCACGCTCTCCGCCCGCTTCGACCTGCCCGATACCCGTCACGCCTGGGACGAAGCCGTAGAACTCGGCCGCCACGGCGAGCGGCCGTTCGTGCGGGAAGCGCCGCTGCACATCGTGCCGCAGGCGCCGATCCCGCTCGCCGGCATCACCGGCCTGCTGCTGGCACTGCAAAGCGGCGCGCTCGGCCTCGGCGTCGCGACGCTGGTCAGCCTGCTGGCGCTGTGGTTCCTGGTGGACCGGCGGCGGCGCATGCGGGACTGGGTGCGGCGCACGCTAATGCCAGGGCGGGTGTTTCTCGATGTAAAACTGCCGCACGAAATGGTGCGCCTGCGCAGCACCTACAGCCTGCGCATCTGGCTGCGCCGCGCCCCGTTCCGCTTCCGCAAGGTGCTGCAGCGCGCCCCGGGCGGCGTCTGGCCCGCCTCGCTGCTGCTGGCGCTCAGCGTCGCGGTATTCAGCGTCACCGCCGCCGCGAGCTGCTTTCCCGCCGCCCGCCTCGACGACCCGCGCAACCTGATCTGGACGATCTGGCGCGGCCCGACGCCCGTCCTGCTGGCCTGCGCCCTGATGCTCGGCCCGCTATCCGCGGCCTCGTTCGTGCTCGACGGCCTGCACATGGCCGTCTGGGTCCGCGGCGCCCCAGTCGGCGTGCGCCGCCCGCCGATCATTTCCACGTTGCTGGTCGTCAGCCTGCTCATCCCGGGCTTCGTCAACCTGCACGCCATGCGCACCGTGCCGGGCCCCCTGCCCGTCCGGCCGACCCTGGCCGCGCACTGGCAGGCCTGGCAGGCCGCCTGCGGATCGCACACCCGCCCGGTGGTCGTTGCCATTTCCGGCGGCGCCGCCCGCGCGGCACTCTGGGGTGCCGCCGTGCTGGCCGAAATCGACCTGCAAGCCGACGGCCGCAACGCCGCGATATTCGCAATCAGCACGGTGTCCGGCGGATCGCTCGGCGCCGCCTCCTACCTCTCGGTGCGCGCAACCTCACCCCCCGGCGCCGCCGGCGATCCGGCCGCCTGCCGCCTCCCCCCCGCGCTGCAAACGCCCTTCAAAACCTACGCCGAGGAACTCGGCGCCGCGGACGCCATCGGGCCCCTGCTGGCCGGCTTCGTGCTGTCCGACGTGCCGCGCAGCCTGATCGGCTGGGCCCCCGCATTGTTCGGCGCCCCCATGCGCGGCGGCGATCGCGCCGCCGCGCTGGAACGCGCGTTCGAAGCCAACGCCCAACGCGCCGCCCGCCACGCCGGCCTGCGTCCCACCCGCCTCGATGCGCCCTATCTCAGCCTCGCCGCACCCGCCATGCCGCTCTGGATCGGCCTCGCCACCGAACGCGACACCGGCGGCCGCGTGCTGCTAACCCCGGTGCAAGGCGGCGGCCAGGCCTGGCCGTTCGAAGGCGCCGTCGACCTGCTCGCCCAGCTCGGCGCCGATATCCCGATCAGCACGGCCGTCAACGCCACCGGCCGCTTTCCGCTGCTGGAACCCAGCGCCGTCGCGCCGCCCCTGCACCACGGCCAGGACGGCCTGGCCCTGATCGATGGCGGCTACTACGACCAGTCCGGGCTCGAAACCGCACTGGAACTGGCCGAGTGGCTGCGCCGGCAAGGCGCCTCCCCCATCCTCGTCGCCGCCACCGGCAGCGGCTACGGCAACGGCCTCGGCGTGCACGGCACCCGCTCCCCGTCGGACGACATCGTGCGCTGCGGCGCCGAGGATTTCCGCCCCGAACAGCCCCCAACCACCGAAATGGCCGCGGACGTGCTGGCCCCCCTCGTCGGCCTGAACCAGGCCCGCGCCGGCCACGTCGACGCCCTGCTGCGCCGCGCCCGCGCCACCTGGTGCGCCAGCCCCAGCCAAAACTTCTTCCATTTCTACCTCGGCGCCCGCGGCGAGGAGCCGGTCCCGCTGAACTGGGTGCTGTCGCGGCAAATGGCCGACCACGTCTGGCTCTCGGCCGGCCACGGCCCGGCCGGTGCAGAGAGCGAGGACACGTTCGTACGGACCAATCGCTGCGAGGCGGAACGGCTGGGTGGGGTACTTCAGGCAAGTAAGGCCAGGGGCTCTGCCCCTGCACCAAGCTGGGGCCTTAGGCCCCAGACCCCAATTTTGTGTGTTCCGAGTCCGCCATCGGACCCCAGTCAACAAACGGCCCTCGTCGGCGCGGCGCGGCGTTAGAGGGTAGGCTAAGGATTATAGAACGGAATCAACGAGTTGGAATTAATGGGCTTCGCCGACCGGGGGCTCTGCCCCCTGGACCCCCGACGGCGTGCCGCCGCCTGCGT
>JAATGE010000152.1 GCA_015654825.1 Rhodospirillales bacterium | reverse complement strand
TTGGTACAGGAGACTCCCGCCGCGCAGCGCTAACGACGGCGGCGGCACGCCGTCGGGGGTCCAGGGGGCAGAGCCCCCTGGTCGGCGAAGCCACCAAAATTCAACTCATTGATTTCGCTCTATAATCCTTATCTTCGCGCTATGGGGCTCTGCCCCTGGACCCCGCTGGGGCCAGTAGGCCCCAGACCCCGCGAGCGCTGCGCGGCGTTAAATCGTCTCCCCGGCGAAGCCAGTACACGGATTTCCAGACTTCGCCGTTCCCCCCAGGTAACGGGGGTCTGGGGCCTCAGGCCCCAGCGGGTCCAGGGCAGAGCCCTGGCCTTAAACCTTTACCCCAGCCACCCGCGTCCGCGTCCGCAACGTCACCCACTCCTCCGCGCTCGTCGGATGTATGCCAATCGTCCGATCGAAATCCCGCTTCGTCGCACCGGTAACCATTGCCACCCCGATCGCCTGCATCATTTCGGCCGCGTCATCGCCGAGCATATGCGCGCCCAGAATACGCTGGCTCGCCTGATCCACCACCAGCTTGATCGTTGTCTTGCGCTTGCGCCCGCTCATCATGTGCCGCAACGGCGTGAACTGCGCGAGGTAGATATCCGCCGGCCCCAGCAGCGCCGCCTCCGCCTCCGTAAGCCCGCACGTCGCCAGCGGAGGCACCGAAAACACCGCCGTCGGTATCGGAGTGAAGCTCCAGCTCCGCTTGTTGTCGCCCCCGAACAGCCGATCCGCCAGCTCGTGGCCCTGCGCGATCGCCACCGGTGTTAAATTCAATTTGTTCGAAACATCCCCGATCGCGAATATGTGTTTCTGGCTGGTGGTATGCTGATCGTCCACCACCACGCCGCCCTCCGGCGTCAGCGCCACCTGCGCGCGATCGGCACCCAGCCCCGCCGTGTTCGGCGTGCGGCCCGTGGCAAAAAACACCAGGTCCGCATCGACATGGCGCCCGCCCACCAGGTGCAGCCGCTTCATATCGCCGACCTGCTCCAGCCGCTCCAGCTTCATGCTCGGGTGCAGGCAAACCCCCTGCTCGCGCAACGCATCCGCCAAAGCCACGCGCATATCCTGGTCGAATCCCCGCAGCGGCAGGTCCTGGCGGAACACCATATCCACCTCCGCCCCCAATCCGCGAAAAATCCCCGCGAACTCGACAGCGATATACCCGCCCCCGACCATCACCACCCGCTTCGGCAACGACGGCAGATAGAACGCCGCGTCCGAAACAATCCCGAGCCGCTCGGCCCCCTCGCATTCCGGCCACGACGGCAAGCCGCCGGTGGCAATCACAATCCGTTCCGCGGTCATCCGCCGCCCATCCACCATCAGCGTATGCGGGTCCTCGAACACCGCGCGACCGTTGAAACTGGTGACGCCCGAGCCGTTCAGCAGCTGCACATAAACCGCATTCAGCCTGGCAATTTCGCGATCCTTGGCGGCAATCAGCACCGGCCACTCATGCGCCGGCAAATCGCCGCACCAGCCGAAAGCATGCGCATCCCTGGCCCACGCGCCATACTCGGCCGCCTGCACCATCAGCTTCTTCGGCACGCACCCGACATTGACGCAGGTGCCCCCCCAGAACCGCTCCTCCGCGATGGCCACACGCGCGCCATGGCTTGCCGCGATGCGCGCGCAGCGCACCCCGCCACTGCCGCCGCCTATCACGAACAGATCGAAATCGTACATTCGCGCTCCGTAAGGAAGAAGGCCAGGGCTCTGCCCTGGACCCGCTGGGGACTAGTCCCCAGACCCCAATTAACTTGGCACGAACTCTTTGGGGCGCAGCGTGCGGGCCAGGCTGTCCAGCAGACCGTTCGCCATTCCCGGTTCATCGCCGTCGAAAAACCCATGCGCCACATCTAGGTATTCGTTGATCACGACTTTCGCCGGCGCGCCGTCCGTCATTGCCAACTCGGCACCGGCCGCGCGCAACAGCGCGCGCAGCACCGGATCCAGCCGCGCCAACGGCCACTCGGCCGGCAACGCTTCCGCCAGCAACGTATCCAGCCGTTCCTGCTTTTCCACCGCCATGCGCACGATGCGCCCAAACAGCCTTGCATGCGCCTCAGGCGCCCGCCCATCCTCGAAACCGCCCATGCCCGGCAACGCACCCAGCCGATGCCTTACGAACTGGTCAATCACCGCCTCAGGATTTTCGGGCCCCTGTTCGCTCTGGAACAACGCCTGCACCGCCGCGACGCGCGCCGCCGTGCGCGGCCGCCCAGGCTCGGTTTTCATCGCCCCACCCCAAACCGCCGCGCCGCGGCAATCTGCAGCAAGGCCGCTACCGCCGCCTCCGCGCCTTTGTTAAACCCGTCTTGCCCGCTCCGCGCCACCGCCTGCTCGATCGAGTGCACGGTCAATACGCCCGAACCAAGCGCCACGCCATGCTGCAGCGCCACCTGCATCAGCCCCGCCATCGTTTCGCGACAAATATGGTCGTAATGGTCCGTGCCGCCACGCACGATGCATCCCAGCGCCACGAAGCCGTCGAACTTCTCCACCCCGCGCAGCACGATGCCGATCGCCTGCACCAGCTCGAAACTCCCGGCGCCATCCAGCACATCGTGCGTCGCCCCCGCCTGGTCCAGGATGCGCGCCGCCCCCCAGCTCATGCCGTCCACCACTTCCTTGTAGTACGGCGCGCGCACCAGCAGAACATGCGGCGCCGCCCCCGCAACGACGGGCGCGGTCGGCAGCGGCGCGTCCGCGCTACTCATGCCGCCCCCCGCGGCGGCGACGAAATCGGCCGGCTGCCCACGATATTCAGCCCGTACCCGACCAGGCCCACGATCGGCCGCGGATTGTTGGTCAGCAGCACCATTTCGTGCACGCCAAGGTCGGCCAGTATCTGCGCGCCAATGCCATATTCGCGCAGCATGCGTTCCGGCAACGGCCCGCTCGCGTGCCGCCCGGTGACGAAATCCAGCACCCCGCTCGCCTTCCAGTCGTGCAGCACCACCATCACGCCCCGCCCCTCCGCATCGATCGCCCGCATCGCCGCGTGCATCAGCAGGTTGGTGCGCCCGCCCGGCAGTATCTGGATCGGATCGATCGCCTGCATGCGCACCAGCACCGGCGCGCCGCCGGAAATATCGCCCTTCACCATCACGATATGTTCGGCCGGGCTCACCGTGCTGTCATAGACCATGACGCGCCAATGCCCGGTATCGAGGTCCGCCGTCGTTTCGTGCACGCAGCGCACATATTTTTCGATACGGCTGCGATAGGCGATCAGGTCCGCGATGGTGCCCAGCTTCAGGCCATATCGTTGCGCAACACCGACAAGATCCGGCAGCCGCGCCATGCTGCCGTCCTCGTTCATGATTTCGCAAATCACGCCGGCCGGCAGCAGCCCGGCCAGCCGCGCGATATCCACCGCCGCCTCGGTATGCCCGGCCCGGATCAGCGTGCCGCCCGGCCGCGCCACCAGCGGAAACACGTGCCCCGGCGTCACCACATGCTGGGACGTGCTGTGCGGATTGATGGCCACGGCCACCGTATGGGCGCGGTCGCGTGCCGAAACGCCGGTAGTCGTGCCGGCCCGCGCGTCGATCGACACCGTGAACGCGGTCTGGTGGCGCTGCTGGTTGGCCATCGCCATCATCGGCAGCCCGAGCCGCTCCACCTGCTCGCCGGTCATGGCAAGGCAGATCAGCCCGCGCGCATGGCGCATCATGAAAGCCAGCGCCTGCGGTGTCGCGAACTGCGCCGGTATGATCAGGTCGCCCTCGTTCTCCCGGTCCTCGTCATCGAGAAGGATGAACATCCGCCCAGCCGGCGCCTCCGCGATCAGCTCCTCGGTAGGGCTGATAGCCTCATGACGGTGCAGCCTGAGCAGTGAATCCGGACTCATTTCAGTGCGACATCCAATTAAATTGGGGTCTGGGGAC
>JAATGE010000077.1 GCA_015654825.1 Rhodospirillales bacterium | reverse complement strand
GGCACCAATAAAATTGGGGTCTGGGGCCTAAGGCCCCAGCGGGGTCCAGGGGCAGAGCCCCTGGCCTTCTATTAACTTATAGGCCTAGCCTCGCCCCCCACTAAAACATGCGTGCACCGCAACCGCCTGGCCTCGGCGACGTCGTCCTCCGCTGGCGCCAGACCAACGAGCGTCGCGAATCCGTCCTCGCGCAAGTGCGCGCCGAGCTCCGCCACCGTACCCGCCGGCACGAACACCCTGAGCCGCTCCGCGCGAGGCCTGGCGGCCCGCAGCACTGCATCGGCGTACAGCGTAATGCCCGTCGCCGGCTCTCCGCCGCCGGAAAAGTACCTTCCACCGCGTCCCAGCTCCTCCGGGCACCCCGGCGCGAACACGCTCAGCGCCAGCCCGGTATGGTAACGATAGCCACGGAACTCGAGCGGATCGACGGTCAGCCGTAGCCACGGCGCCGCCTGCGCCACGCGGTTCGCCACCTCCTCCAGCCGCTCCGCCAGCACGCGGCAAGCACGCGGCAGCGCCGCCCGCCGCAGCGCCGCCAGCGCCGGCCCGGCCGGCCCTGCAGCGAGCAGCAGGTCGGTCAGCATGTCCGCCATCGCGCCGCCAAAGCGCGCCACCTCGGCCGCATCCTTGCGATCCAGCGCGTGCGACAGAATGCGGCTGGTCGCTTCATCGAGGCCGGCGTCCGAAAGCAACGTCGGCACCAGCGTCGGCAGCGTCAGATCCAGGCTGATGCGCGGCAGCCCCAGGGCCGCCAGTGCCTCGCTCGCCACCAGCATCACCTCGGCGTCGGCGGCGGCGCTATCCGCGCCGATCAGCTCGATGCCGGCCTGCGGCACCTGTCGGTCGGAGCCGGGCCCGCCGGGCCGCACGCGCAGGCACTCACCGGCATAGGACAGCCGCAGCGGCCGCGGCGCCCCCGCCAGCCTGGTCGCCGCGATGCGCGCGATCTGCGGCGTGATATCCGCCCGCAGCACCATCATGCGGTGGCTGTCGGGGTCCATGATGCGAAAACTCTGCTCCGCCACAGCGGCGCCGGAGCCGCCAAGAAACCCCTCCTCGAACTCCAGCAGCGGCGGATTGACGCGCTGATAGGCATGCGCCGCGAACACCGCCATCGCCGCCGCGACACCGGCGGCCTCGGTCTCTGCCTCCGGCGGCAGCAGGTCGCGCAAGCCGGTGGGCAGCAGGGCGGGATTGGTGGCTTGTTGGTCGTCCATGGCTCGCTGCTCTTAGCGGGCATCGCCGGCGAAGGGCAGTGGGCACGACTCAGCCAGTGATTCTGTATCCGACTGATTCTGTATCCGACTCGGGCGCGACTCGGCAGGATGGACCGCAAATGTTCCCATCGATCCCCCTGCCGAACGCCACGATCGCGGCCGCCGGCGTGCTGCTGGCGGCGCTGCTTCTGGCGGCACTGCTGCTGCGGTCCGGCCGCCTGGCGCGCGCGCTGGAGCGCCAGCGTCTGCTAGCGGAACAAAACCTCGCCGCCGGCCGCGGCGAGGCGGAGACGTTGCGCGCCGTCCTGATGACCATGGAACGCGCGATTTCCGCCCGCGTCGGCGATCTGCATGCCGCCATGGAGCAGCGCCTCGGCGAGTTTTCCGCCCGCATGGCCCGCGAGCAGGGCGACGCCCGCGTTCAGCTGGAGCAGAAATTGCGCGAAATGGCCGACGCGCAGGCCAGCCACATGGCGGCGCTGCATCGTGGCGTCAACGAAACGCTGCACCAGGCGGTGGAGCAGCAGATGCAAAGCAGTTTTTCGCGTGTCCTGGAACAATTCACCGCGGTGCAGAAGGCGGTCGGCGACGTGCAGGCGGTCGCCGCCCAGATCGGCGATCTGAAACGGGTTTTTGCCAACGTAAAAACCCGCGGCGGCTGGGGCGAAACGCAGTTGCGCGTGCTGCTCGATGATTTTTTACCTGACGGCTACCTGACAAACGTCCGGCTGCGTGACGACAGCGCCGAAATCGTTGAATTCGCGGTACGCCTGCCGGGCCGTGGCGAGGCCGCCAAACTACTGCCGATCGACGCGAAATTTCCGCTGGTGGACTACGAAAAGCTGCTAGCCGCCACTGACGAGGGCGACCAGGAAGCCGAACGCGTAGCGCGCCGTGCGCTTGAGGCACGCCTGCGTCTCGAGGCACGCAAGATCGCCGAAAAATACCTGGCACCCCCGGTCACCACCGATTTCGCGGTGATGTATCTGCCGACCGACGGCCTTTATGCCGAAGCCGCCCGCGTGCCAGGCCTGATCGACGATCTCGGCCGCCTGCAAATCATGGTGATGGGCCCGAGCCTTTTGCCGGCGCTGCTGCGCACGGTGCGGCTCGGCTACGTGACCCTGGCGCTCGAGGAGAAAGCCGGCCAGATCGGCCGCCTGCTCGGCGCCACGCGGCAGGAAATGTTGCGCATGGACGACGTGCTGGAAAAGCTCGCGCGCGGCGCCGGCACAATGAGCCGCACCATCGAGGACGCACGCCGCCGCACCCGCGCTGTGGGGCGCAAGTTGCGCGACGTGGAACTGCTTGGGCCGGCCGAAGCGGAAGAGGCGTTGGCGCTGCAGGCCGAGGAAACGTTGGAGTCTATTTAAGAAAAGGCCAGGGCTCTGCCCTGGACCCGCTGGGGCCAGTAGGCCCCAGACCCCGATTTATCTGTTCCGGGGCCGGCGTTGGCACCGAGCGCGCCGCTAAATCCATCGTCTCGCTAGACCGCACAGAAGACTCCCGCCGCGCAGCGCGTACCGACAGCGGCGGCACGCCGTCGGGGGTCCAGGCGGCAGCGCCCCTGGCCTTCTTACCCGACCTGGGGCTTTTGTTCGCCCACGATGTCGCGTCTGACGTTCACATCATCCCCCTCGCCGGGCGGTATCCTGCTCGATGCGCCGCTGCCACCGCGCGCCGCCGGTGCCTGGTGCTCGTTGCGTCTGAGCACGCCCGACGACGGCGCATGGTGGGCCAAGCTCGAATTGACGGACGCCGCCCGCGGCCAGGTTGTCCGCGAATTCTTCCTGGGCCCGGCGTCGCGGCGCGGTGGCCGAAACGAACGCGCCACGCTGGTGCACGTGCCTTCCGAGGCTATTGGCCTGCGCCTGCGCATTTTCACCGACGCAGTGCCCGCTTTCGAGCTCCACGTGCGCGTGCTTCGCCGCTGGCAAGCGGCCATGTCCCTGCTGTGGCACGGCAGGCGCCTGCTGCCGCTCGCGCTGGCGGGCGCACCGGCCGGGGCGGCGGGCCGCATACGGACGCTGCTCGGCCAGGCGCCAGCCCGCGCCGGCGATCCACCGGCCTACAAGGCCTGGATCACCTGGTTCGAGCCTCCCGCACCGCCGCCGTCCGACTTCGACGTGCAGGTGGCGGTGGTGAGCGAAGGGCCAGCGCT
>JAATGE010000651.1 GCA_015654825.1 Rhodospirillales bacterium | reverse complement strand
TTTTCCAGGGCTACAGGCTGGTGCACCAGTCATCGGCAGCTGAGGGGCAGGCGTGGGCGGCGTCTGCTAATAACCGCAACACCGTGATTACCGCGTTCCAGAACGTGTCCGACGTGCTGACGGCGCTGCAGCAGGATGCGCGCGCGCTGGCGGCGAACGAGGCGGAGGAAAGGGCCGCGGCGCGCAGCCTGGAGCTGACGAGGGTGCAGTATGGCGCCGGCGGGGTGCCGTATCTTTCGGTACTGACGGCCGAAACGCAGTACCAGACGGCGGTGATCGGCCTGCTGCGCGCACGCACGTCCCGCTACACCGATACGGTGGCGCTGTACGCGGCGCTGGGCGGCGGCTGGTGGCACCGTAACGACGTGCCGCCTGCCCCGAGGCTAATTGCGTACGATGGCTAAATATACAAAAGTTTTTGGGTTCCTTTTTTCAAAAAAGAACTTCTTTTTGAAAAAAGAAGCAAAAACTTTTGTTAATTGTTCCGGTTTCGCGCCGGCCTGATAGGACTCTGACCGTCATGGCGAAAGTTTCTGAGGTACTTGGCATTTTGCTGCTGCTTGGGGCCGGCGCCGCACGGGCGCAGGAGCCGCCGGCGGTGGTGACGACCGCGGCCGCGAAAACCGATCTTTGGCAGGACAAGCTGGAGGCGGTGGGCAGCGTGCGGGCGGCGCGCGGGGCCGATCTGGCGGCCGAGGTGGCGGGCATCGTCGATACGGTGGGGTTCGATTCCGGCATCGATGTGCCGGCCGGGACCGTGCTGATCAAGCTGCGGCCGAATGACGATGCGGCGAAGTTGGCGGAGTTGCAGGCGGGCGCCGACCTGGCGGCGGCCAACATGGCGCGCGACCAGAAACAGTTCCGGGCGCAGGCGGTGAGCCAGGCGACATTGGACGCCGACGACAGCAAGCTGCGCCAGGCGCGGGCGCAGGTGGCGCAGCAGCAGGCGCTGATGGCGCAAAAGATCGTGCGCGCGCCGTTCGCCGGGAAACTCGGGCTGCGGCAGGTGGATGTGGGGCAGTACCTGCCCGCCGGCACGATGATCGTGACGTTGCAGGCGCTGGACCCGGTGTTCGTGGATTTCTATTTGCCGCAGCAGTCGCTGGGGCAGGTGCGGCAGGGGCAGAATGTAACGGTCGGCGTGGATGCCTATCCGGGGCGGGTGTTCAACGCGACGGTGACGGCGATCAGCCCGAAACTGGACCAGGCCAGCCGCATGGCGCAGATGCGCGCGACCGTCGCCAATCCGGACCGCAGCCTGCTGCCGGGCATGTTCGCGACGGTGAACCTCAATGTCGGCGCGCCGCATCGCTACATTACCTTGCCGCAGTCGTCGCTGGTGTACAATCCTTACGGCAGCACGGTGTATGTCGCGGGTGGCGGCAAGCCGACGACCGTGCATACCGTGCTGGTGAAGACGGGCCCGACGCGCGGCGACCAGGTGGCGGTGCTGAACGGGCTGCACGAAGGCGACGTCGTGGTGACCTCCGGCCAGTTGAAACTGCATCCGGGAAGCGTGATCGTGGTCAATAACAGCATTTTGCCGCCGAACGACGCGGCGCCCCACCCGGTGGAGGAATAGGATGCGCCGCACCGATCTTTTCATCATGCGGCCGGTGCTGGCCGTTGTGGTCAGCGTTGCCATTCTGCTGATGGGGTTGCGCGCCGGCGTGACGTTGCCGGTGCGGCAATTTCCCAAGACCGTGAACGCGTATATCGAGGTCGATACGACCTATTATGGGGCCGACGCGGAAGTGGTGGCGGGGTTCATCACGACGCCGCTGGAGAACGCGATCGCGGCGGTGGACGGCATCGACCACATGTCGAGCCAGAGCAGCAACGGCTCCAGCTCGATCAATATTCACCTTCGGCTCAATGAAGACCCGGACAAGGCGGTCAGCGCCATCCAGGCGCAGATCAACTCGGTGCACGACCAGTTGCCGCCGCAGAGCCAGACGCCGGTGATCAATGTGCGCACCGGCAACCAGGGCAATACGCTGATCTACGCGTTCCGCAGCAATATCATGAGCCCGGAGGAACTGACGGATTACCTGACGCGCGTGGTGAGCCCGCAATTGCAGTCGATCCCGGGGGTGCAGTCGGCGCCGGTGTGGGGGGCGCAGAATTTCGCGCTGCGGGCGTGGCTCGATCCGCGGGCGCTGGCGGCGCGCGGGTTGACGGCGGCGGATGTTTCGGCGGCGCTGACGGCGAACAATTTCAAAAGCGGGGCGGGCACCACGGCGGGGCAGGCGACGCAGGTGCCGATCGGCATCACGACCGGGCTGCACTCGGTGAAGGCGTTCCGCGACCTGGTGATACGGCAGAATAACGGCGCCATTACGCGGCTCGGCGATGTGGCGCGCGTGGAGCTGGGGGCGGACTCGTATCAGCAATCGGTGAAGTTCGACGGGCAGGATTCGATCTTTATCGATGTGGAGCCGGCGCCGAACGCCAACGTGCTGGAGGTGGTGCAGGCGGCGCAGGCCAAGTTCGCGCGCATCAAGGAGCAGCTGCCGAGCGGGCTGGTTGCCGATGTGGCGTTCGATGCGACCGACAGCGTTGTCGAGTCGATCCATGAGGTGGCGAAGACGTTGCTGGCGAGCCTTGCCATCGTGACGCTGGTTGTGTTCGCGTTCCTGCGCTCGATGCGGGCCTCGATCATTCCCGTGGTGACGATCCCGCTGTCGCTGATCGGCACGTTCGCCATTCTGTGGGTGCTGGGGTTCTCGATCAACCTGCTGACGCTGCTGGCGCTGGTGCTGGCGACCGGGCTCGTGGTCGACGACGCGATCATCGTCGTCGAGAACGTTTCGCGGGAAATGAGCGAGGGGGCCTCGCCCATGGAGGCGGCGTTGCGCTCCGCGCGGCAGCTGGCCTCGCCGATCATTGCCATGACGGTGGTGCTGGTGGCGGCCTATGTGCCGGTGGCGCTGCGGGCGGGGCTGACCGGGGCGCTGTTCACCGAGTTCGCGCTGACGATGGTCGGCAGCGTTACGGTTTCCGCGGTGCTGGCGCTGACGCTTTCGCCGGTGATGTGCCGATTCCTGCTGAAGCCGCAGGAAAAGCGCGCGGCGACCGGGCCGATGCTGATGCAGCGGATCTACCGGCCGCTGCTGCGGGCGGCGCTGGCGGCGCGGCTGCCGGTGGTGGCGTTCGGGCTGCTGGTGCTGGCGAGCACGGTGTGGCTGTATCGCGGCTCGACCAGCGAACTGGCGCCGCAGGAAGATAGCGGGTTCATGTTCGGCCAGGCGGCGGGGCCGGCGACCGCCGGCATCGATCTGCTGCGCCGTTACGAGCCGCAATTGTTCTACGCGATCAAGGGCACGCCGGAACTGGAACGGGTTTACCAGTTCGACCAGCCGGGGCAGGTGAATATCGGCGTCGGGCTGAAGCCGTGGGGGGAGCGGCACCGGCGCACCGACCAGGTGCTGAACGATATCCAGGCGCGGCTGGCGAACGTTGCCGGGCTGGCAGTGGCGATGATCCAGGCGCCGGGATTGCCGGGGGCGTACGGGTTGCCGGTACAATATATGCTGAAGACCACGCGCTCGTTCAACGAGCTGGACCAGGTGGCGCAGAATTTCGTGCAGGCGGCGCAGGCCAGCGGCAAGTTCGCGTATGTCGACCGCGACCTGAAAGTGGACCTGCCGCAGTCCGATATCGTGATCGACCGCAACAAGGTGGCGGCGCTCGGGCTCGACATGGCGAAAGTGGGGGCGACCGTCAGCACGCTGATGAGCGGCGGGTACGTGAATTATTTCGACCTTGCCGGGCGGTCGTACAAGGTCATTCCGATGATCCAGCGGCAGGACCGGCTGAACGCGGCGCAGCTGCTGAATTTCACCATCGCCGATGTGGGCGGGGTGCCGGTGCCGCTGTCCTCCGTCGCGCATATCGTGACGAGGACCGTGCCGGAACAGATCAACCATTTCCAGCAAATGAACTCGGCGAGTATCGAGGCGGTGCCGATGCCGGGGGTCAGCGAGGCCGAGGCGCTGGCGGCGATGGATGCGATTGCCAATCGCGGTCCGCCGCCCGATTT
>JAATGE010000352.1 GCA_015654825.1 Rhodospirillales bacterium | reverse complement strand
GGCGATTTTCGGCGTCGGCGGAGGCGCGCCCTCGATCGGCGCCACGAACTGGTAGCCCTTGCCCGGCACCGTCAGAATGAATTGCGGCCCGCCGAACCGCTCCCCGAGCGCCCGCCGCAGCACCGATACCTGCACGGCGAGGTTATTGTCGTCGACGGTCACCCCGCGCCACACCTCGGCGCGCAGTTCGTCCTTCGTCACCACCCGGTCCCGCCGCTCCACCAGCAACCGCAGCAGGTCGAACGCGCGCGAGCTCAGCACCACGGCGGCCCCACCGGAGGTCAACGACCTGCGCCCCGGTTCCAGCACGAAAGCCCCGAAGCGGTAACGTTCCCGGACGTCATCTGGGGCCACCATGCGGATCGCGACCGTCAGAAGTTGTTTCGCCTGCTGTAGTGTCGCCGGCCGGCCGGGTCAATGTAACGTGCCACCGGGTCATCCTGGATAACTGTTTGAAGTTTATAAGCTATATGCTTTCACAACTGTATAGGAGATAAAAATTCCCAGCCTGTCACGGGTTGCGCCGCGACGACGGATCGTCCGCCGCCGCGCTTCTTCAACCCGCCTGACCCGCCGAGCGCGGCAGGCATTTGGACAGGTAGCATCATGTTCACGCTTTCTCGCACCACCAGCCGCGCGCCGCACCTCATCGCGGCAGCCTCGGTCATGATTCTGGCGCTCAGCGCGCCCGGCATCGCGCCTTCGGCCTACGCCTCCGGCGGAAAAGGCTTCACTTATGGCTTGTATGGCCACGATCCGTCGCTCGGCGTCGACAATGTCGGCATCTTCGGCACCGGCAATCCCTACACCGGCGACACCAACTGCCGCATCAAGCGGCCGATCCTGTGCGTCAACGTCGACGGCTCGCCGCGGCCGAACTACAACGTCTCACCCGGCTATGAAATGTACAACGGCTGGGTCGAGGGGCACTATACCACCACCGTTCCCACCAAGGGCACCGCGCTGCAGTCACAGGCGCACGCCGACTCGCTGTGCGCCGCGGCCTTCGGCACCGGCTGGCGCATGGCCGAGTTCCATGACGGCGCCTACATCAACGGCATGGACTCGACACACTACGGCAACAGCATCGGCTCGCAGAGCCCGTGGCAGTCCGGCGCCCCGCATGGCGGACATACCGCCTGGGGCTTCGGCCACGTGCGCAACGATACCCGCTACTGGGTGGCCATTAACGACCAGCCGGGCAATTGCTGGAACCCGTAGTCGACGTGACGGGTGCGCCCAGGGTCAAACCCTTTGGGCACCCTGGACCGGTTAGGCAGAAAGCAAGGCCAGGGCTGTGCCCTGGCCTTGCTTGCGTATGTCTTCCCGCATCTTCGCGCTTATGGGATCCGGCATCGCATTTGGAATTTTCTTGGCGTGACATTCGGGTCGGACGCCTCGACCCGAAACGAAAGCCAAATTTACAAAAGTTTTTTGGTTCTTTTTTTCAAAAAAGAACAAGAAAAAGCGCTTCTTTTTGAAAAAAGAAGCAAAAACTTTTGTTAATTGGTCCTTGTGCACCTTACCCCCACCGGCGCCGCCATCGCCGACGGCGACAAGGCCTGCCCCGACCAGCCCTACTACCTCTATTCCGGCGGCAAGAAGGACAACTTCGCGCTACCGGCGGACAGCGCCTATCCAAGCCCGAACCTGACCGCTTTCATTCCCGCCGGCGGCCCGTCCGTCGCCTGCGACACGCCGATGGCGGACGGCCGCTTCGGCGACAGCTTCAACCTGCAGAACACCCGCAGCGTCTGTTACGCGATCATCCAGTTCAAGGCGAAGACGAGCAACGGCGGCTCCAGTAACGATGGCCTCACCTTCGGCCATGTCGAGCCCGGCGGCGCCCCGTTCGACGTCGTCGGCCAGGTAATCTTCCCCGGCGCCGTCAACGCCGTTCAGTCCTACGCCCTGGACGCCACCGGCCGCAGCCTGCTCAGCCTGCAAACCGGAGTATTGCTCGACAAGACGCCGGACCAGTCCATCTTCGATCTCTATCTGCAGGACGACACCAAGCTGGACTTCTTCAAGCTCTATGTCTGGTACGGCCCCAACTGCACCGCGAACGGCAGCTGCTAGGCCACGCACTTACTGTTTGCGCCCGGGGGGGTAAAACCCGCTGGGCCTTTCGATGCGGATAGGCAGAAAGGAAGGCTGATGTGGGTTGGAAACGCGAAGCGTGTTCCAACCCACACACGCCGCCGAGCCACAGCCCCTGATCAATCCGAACGTGGTCTTGTGCATCTGAGGATTTGCCGGATCGGCTGCGGCAGGGTGTTGAACCAGAACTTGAGGGCCAACGGATCCTGCCTGCAAAAACCTGCGTGGTTGCCCTTTTCCGAGCAAAAAACGTGGTAGTGCGATCGCGGCTGGAAATCAAAGTTCCAG
Source organism: Rhodospirillales bacterium (assembly GCA_015654825.1). Classification (GTDB taxonomy): domain Bacteria; phylum Pseudomonadota; class Alphaproteobacteria; order Acetobacterales; family Acetobacteraceae; genus CAJCIS01. The sequence goes on along the minus strand of JAATGE010000352.1, from coordinate 1,330 downwards.
CGCCCGTCTCCATCAACGCTCCAGGCGACATCCGCCTTGTAAGCTTCCACGCGAACGACATGGCCGGTGCATGCACGGCCATTGGCATAAACAAACGGGCAGGGAATCCGTCCAACCTCGTCAACATCGGCGTTGTTTGATTCGGGAAAACTGCCGCTCATGCCACAGCCCTCATGATCGCGAATGTCCGATCAGCAAATGTAGCCCACTCGAAGTACCGCGTCACGGGGGACCGTGCCGCCGGGCCCTCGAACCCAAATCCCTCCATGGCGCCGTCCGCCTAGCAACGGTGGGCGGAAACGCGAAGCGCCGCGCCGAACCGCCGCTCCGGGCATGGCATGCCATGGCCATCCGGGCCCAATGGAGCGGGCCTGCCGACGTGAAGTCGGATTTCGGTGCCGCGGTCGACTTCCTGGCCGACAACCGCCTGGTGTTCGACATCGCCGGCAACCATTTCCGGCTCGTCGTTCGCGTCGCCTATCGCCATACACGGGTGCTGATCAAATTCATCGGCACCCACGCCGCCTACGGCAAGATCGACGCGGAGACCGTATAAAATGCGTATCGACATCCGCCCATTGCGAAGCGAAGCCGACTACACCTGGGCACTGAGCGAAATCGCGCCCTATTTCGCCGCCGAACCGCCCCCGGAATCCGACGCCGCCGCCCGTTTCGACATCCTGGCGGCCCTGATCGACCACTACGAATCCCGCCACTGGCCGATCGACCCGCCCGACCCAGTCACCGCCATTCGCGCCCGCATGGAAGCGTCCGGCTACACCCAGCCCGACCTGGCCCGCCTGCGCAGCTCCCGTTCCCGCGCCTCCGAAATCCTGTCCGGCAAGCGCGGCCCCACGATGGAGCAGGCCTGGCGGCTGCACCGCGAGTGGCGCATCCCCGCGGAATCGCTGCTCCAAGCTGCACGGCCAAGGGCCCCGTAGGCGCGACTGTGATCGCGAGCCGAGCCGAGCCATCCCCCACATTCTGCGCGCCAGCCGGCTACGCCATGCCATTGCCCAGCGTTGAAGGAAGGCCAGCACTCCGGCCTGGACCCGCGCGGGGACATTCCCCCCAAATAACGGGGGTCTGGGGCCTCAGGCCCCAGCAGGTCCAGGGCAGAGCCCTGGCCTTCCTCGCCCCGGCCTTCCGTGCATTGCCCCCATGCCTTACCGGTGTTAACCAACACCGACTGCACCCTGGGGCGCCATGCCATACGATCTGACCGTCAACGGCCAGTCGCACCGCGTCGAGGCCGACGAGGGCACCCCGCTGCTCTGGGTGCTGCGCGAAAACCTGGGTCTTAACGGCACCAAATTCGGCTGCGGCATCG
>JAATGE010000051.1 GCA_015654825.1 Rhodospirillales bacterium | reverse complement strand
TTGGGCGGGTGGGGGGCACGCCAAAGCCGGAAACCCCGTGCCTCGTTTGCCGGGGACATGAGGAAAAGCGGCGCAGCGCTATCGGGGGTCGGGGGCCTCAGGCCCCAGCGGGTCAAGGGCAGAGCCCGGGCCTTCTCTTCACTTCCCCTTACTCGGCGCCCATCAGCAACGAGGCTGTGCGGGCGGTGCCGGTTTGGACTGCGTTCAGGCGAAGCGCTGTTGCGTCCACGTCGGGGGCGCGTTCTTGCAGGACCCAGTGCCAGAGGGCGAGATCCAAACGGCTTCGGAACGTGAGCAGGGTTTGGGCGCGGGGGGTTAGTTGCTGGTCCAGCCTGGTGTGGAGGGCCGGCGGCAGGGGGGGTGTTTCGTTCATGCGGGCGCGGGCGGGGGTGACGCCCAGGAAGGCGGCCAGGTTGGCGTCGAAATAGGGGTTTTCCACGGCGTCGACGAAATCGAAACCGCACAGGCGGGTGCGGGCCTGGGCGATCAGGGTTTCGTCGTGGGCCGGATCGATCATGGCGGCTTCGGGGATGAGCGGGTGCGGCCAGAGCAGCAGGCGGGTGGCGACGTTGTCGATCTGGCAGGCGATTTTGGTGTTGGCGAGGAAATCCTCGAGGCTGCCGCGGGCCAGGCCGGAATATTCGGCCCAGCCGCCCCAGGCTTCGTCCTGTTCCTCGGTAAAGCCGCGCCAGAATACGAAATGCGAGAGCAGGCGGCAGATCGGCTCGCGCAGCACGGTGATGAAGCGGGCGCCCGGGTAGGCGGCCCGGAGCGTGGAGAGCGCCATGTGGGCGCGGAGCAGTTTTTCGCCGCGCGGGATGGTGTCGGGCGAGAGGTGGATGAGGGCGCGGTTTTCCGGCGGGACCGATTCGAAATCGGTGAACGGGCCGAAGAAGGCGCGATCGAAGCCGAACAGCACGCGCGGCGGCATTTCGGCCATGATCAGCGCGTAGGATACGGCGATGCCGGCGGTTTTCGGGATGTGCAGGAAGACGAGGGGGCGTGCGCTCATTGGAAGCCAGCAAATGCCGTGATGATCAGGCGGCCTGGCGCGGCTTGCGGCCGGGCTGCAGGCCGATCGCCTGCGTTGCCAGGGCGACTACGCGCGGTATCGGCTTCGCTCCGGATTCGTAATAAGAAACCATGCGGCGGCTCAGGCCCAGGGCAGCAGCTGCCTCGGTCAGCGAAATACCTTGCCGACTGCGCCACTGGCGGAACTGCTCGGCGGACATCGCGGTGCCGGCCTGTTCGCGTGCTAGGCGCCAGAGTGTGTCCGCGGACATGTCGATGCCATCGGTCCAGACGATATCGGTGCCGAATTCACCGGTCTGCACCGACCGGAACAGCGCGGGATCGTGGCGCAATGGCGCGTACAGGCGGAAGGTGTTGATTGGCTCGGCGACATCCACTGCGCTGACCGAGCCGTCCTGCCAGGTTATGATCAGCCCAAAGTGGACATCGCCGGCGCTGACTTCGGCAATTCGCGGCAGGCTTCGTTTCGGCATTACGCGTCCCGTTCGTTCAGCTCGGCCCAGCGCCGGGCCAGCAGCGCCCGATTTTGTCGGGCCCATTCCATTGCCTCCGCCAACTCGGCGGCTCGCGCCCGTCCGGCGATGACGGTCAGATCGCCGATCGCCACCAGAACCTGAAATTCCCGGCCGACGATGTGGAAGTGCGGCGGCCGGTGGTCGTCGGCGTAGAGGCAGATCTTGCTGGCGCCGAAGCGCTGGATGGTCGGCACTGTATCACGGGTGACGGCTGGTGCAAAGATTGCACTTACAAATGTCGTACTGGCGAAGATTGCAGTGGCCTGGATTGTCGCGAGACGGATCGGGCGATGCGCGGCCCGGCCGATGCCTGCCGTGCATCACGCTTCGCCGGCCAGCCAGCCTTCGCAGCACGCTTTGGCCAATGTGCGGACGCGGGCGATGTAGCTGGCGCGCTCGGCGACGCTGATCACGCCGCGTGCATCGAGCAGATTGAACAGGTGGCTGGCCTTGATGCACTGGTCGTAGGCGGGTAGCGGCAGGCGCTGCGCTACCAGGGCGGCACATTCCGCTTCGGCATCTACAAAGTGGCGGCCGAGCATGGCGGTGTCGGCGTGTTCGAAATTGTAGGCGCTGTACTCGCGCTCGCTGCGCAGGAAGACGTCGCCGTAGGTGACGCCGGCGCCGTTGAAGTCGAGGTCGTAAACGCTTTCGACGCCTTGCACATACATCGCCAGGCGTTCCAGGCCGTAGGTGAATTCGGCGCTCGGCAGAACGACCGCAATGCCGCCGACCTGCTGGAAATAGGTGAACTGGGTCACCTCCATGCCGTCGCACCAGACTTCCCAGCCGAGGCCCCAGGCGCCGAGCGTGGGGCTTTCCCAATCGTCCTCGACGAAACGAAAATCGTGCAGGGCGGTGTCGATGCCGATCGCGCGGTAGCTTTCCAGGACCAGGGCCTGCGCGTCGGCGGGGCTCGGCTTCATGATGACCTGGTATTGGTAATAATGCTGCAGGCGGTTGGGATTTTCGCCGTAGCGGCCGTCGCTGGGGCGGCGGCAGGGCTGCACGTAGGCGGCGCGCCAGGGTTTGGGGCCGAGCGCGCGCAGCGTGGTGGCGGGGTGGAAGGTGCCGGCGCCCATCTCGAGGTCGTACGGCTGCAGGATCACGCAGCCCTGGGCCGCCCAGTAGGCGTGCAGGCGCAGGATGATGTCCTGGAAACTCGGGGGTCTGCCCGCCATTGACGCACTCATGCCTTCGCCGCGAGGAAGGCGGGTGGGTAACAGCGGGGGTCGGCTTGGGCAAGTTTGGGGCGCGGCGCGACTGGGTTGGGGGTTGCGTGGTGGTGCTGGCGACGGCGCTGCTGCTGGGCTACCGGGCGGTGTTCATCGAGCCGCGCTACTGGGGGGGCGCCTGTGCCGCGGTGGCGGCGCCGTTGGCGTGCTTGCCGCGCGCGGGGCTGCTGTGGATGCAGCAGCATTATCTGTGGGGGGCGCTGGCGCTGGGGCTGGGGCTTTGGGCGCTGCTGGGCCGCGCGCCGTTTGTGGTGCGGGTGGCCGCCGTCGTTGCCGGCGTGGCCGCGGTGGCGAACTATAACGCGACGTGGGGGATGGCGGGGGCGGCGCTCGGGGTGTGGGCGTGGTTGCGGCCACAAGCTGCGTGATCCGCGCGGCCTCGACGCGGTTTACGTTTGGGGCACAGGTTGCTATGGGGCGCGCCGGGCCTGCGATGCCGCGCCGGGCGGCAGCGAGCCGGGAGCAATCACATGTCATTCAAATTATTCAATCTCATGAGCGCGATCGCCCTGTTGTCGCCGAGCGTTGCGTCGGCCGGGCAGAAGATCGTAAAATTCACCGGGTCGAGCGATATCCAGACAGGGCTGATCAAGGAATTCCCGGTCGGCACGTTCGCGCCGGCGAACGGTTTTCCGGTGACCTTCAGCATTCCGAAAGCGAATACCAAGAAGTCGCCGCCGAAATACAATTTCTGGGACGACCCGACCGGCCAACCGCTGACGGTGAATGTATCGGTGCCGAAGGCAAAAGCGGTCTACACGTTGATGAATGCGTATTCGCCTGCCATCGGCAGCACGATCGCGACGGTCGAATTCAAGGGGTCCAAGGGGGCCGATCAGACATTTTCGCTGGTGGCGGGCACGGATATTCGCGATTTCTGCCAGAATTTCTTTGCCAACACGATCAATGGCACCACGACGCAGACTGCGTTCGCCGTCAGCAACGTGCAGGACGCGTGCGGCACCGGGAACGTGCATACCGGATTGATCAGCGACTATCGCGTGGACGAGCAGCAATTCACGTTGTCGGCGGCATTCGCGAAACAGAAGCTGACGCAGATTATCATTACGCCGACGGGCGCGGGTGGGTCGAGGCCGATCGTGCTGGGGATTAGTGTTGCTACGGGTGGTAAGGCAAATTAGGAGGAAGGCCAGGGCTCTGCCCTGGCCCCGTCACGCGCCGCGTGCTCGCGCACGACGGGCCAGTAGGCCCCAGCCCCATTTATCTGTTCCGAATGTGGCATCGGCTGCGAGCGCGCCGCCAAATCCCACGTCTCGCTAGACCGTACAGAAGACTCCCGCCGCGCAGCGCGTACGACAGCGGCGGCACGCCGTCGGGGGTCCAGGGGGCGGAGCCCCTGGTCGGCGAAGCCATTTAATTCCAACTCTTATGGGGCAGAGCCCTTGGCCTTCCTTTCGCTATCGCCCCCCACACGCGCAGCAGCGGCGGGACGGCGAGCACGACGGCGGCGGTGTTCCAGAGGAGGGACTGGGTGTTGAGGGGGCCTTCCTGGACGGCTGAGCCTAGGGCGGCGAGGGCCAGGACGGCGCCGGCGACGAGTTCCTCGCGCTGGCCGCCGTGGCGGGGCAGGTCGCCGGCGAGCAGGCGGCCGATCGTTACCATTAGCGGCACCGCGAACGTGCTGAGCGGGAATTCGCGGTAGCGGCTGTCGCAGAACAGCAGCATTTGCATGACCGCGGCGGCCCAGACGAAGGCAAAGCAGAGATCCTCGAATGCGCCGTGCAGTTTCGGCAGGCGCAGGCGGGTGAGTAGCGCGCGTGCCGCGGTTGTTGCGTCGGCGCCGGTGCGGTCGGGTGCGGCCGCGACGGCGCCGCTGAGGCGCAGCATGGCGAGGACCGCGAGGGCGGTCTGGGCGAATAAATTCACCGCGCCGGCGAGTTCCAGGTGGATGTCGTAGAGTGTCGCGAATATTTCGGCGGCGGCGTAGCCGAGGGCGCCGCCGAGCGCCATTCCGGCGACGCACAGGGCGTTGCGGCGGGACGGCGGTTGCGCGCGCCCCTGCCACAGACCGAGCAGGCTGAGGCAGAGGCCGGCGATGACCGATATGGCGGCGTGGGTGGGCCAGCCGGGGTCGTTTGATACGGGGCCGGTCAGCGGGATTTTCAATTGGCGCTCGGCGTCGTAGATGCCCCAGTTGGCGCCGACGATGCCTTCGCTGTGGTATTTCCAGACCTGGTCGAAGGCTTCGATGAAATTGTAATCGAAATGCTCGGCGCGGCTGAGGGCCAGGAAATCGCGCAGGAATTTGGTTTCGTTAATGCGGCTGGGTATTGCGTCGCCGCGTTGGCGGCCGTGGCTGGGCCAGCCGGTTTCGCCGATGGCGATGGTTTTGCCGGGGAACAGGGCGCGCATTTGGCGGTAGATTTCGCCGGCGTGGGCGACGGCGCGATCGATGCCGGTGGGTACGTCCTCCCAGTAGGGCAGCAGATGGATCAGGATGATATCGACGTGGGCCGCGACTTCGGGGAATTGCTTCCAGAATTCCCAGACGTCGGCGAAGGCGACGGGCTGGTGCACGGCGTGTTTGACGCGGTCGAGGTCGGCAATGAGCTCGGAGGGGGGCAGATCGCGGCGCAGCAGCACTTCGTTGCCGACGATGAGGCGGACGATCGTATCGGGGTATTGGTTGGCCAGCGCGATGCCGCGGGCGATTTCGCGATCGTTGTCGGCGCGGTTGCCGCTGAGCCAGATGCCCTGCCAGAGTTTTACGCCGTGTTTTTGCGCCAGGGCGGCGGTGTCGAAATCGCCTTCGTGCGTGGCGTAGCTGCGCACCGCGCCGGTGACGCGGGCGACCAGCGCCATGTCGGCATCGACTTGCGCGGCGGTGGGGAAGTGGCCGGTGAGGGGGGACTGACCGGTTCGGTAGGGGGTGAAGCTCAGGGACGAGAATTTTTCGCCGGGGAGGCCGCCTGGGGGGTCGGCCGGGCGGGCGGGCAGGTACCACGCGGCGATCAGCAGGGCGGCGAGACAGAGCAGCAGGGTTGGGCGCATAAGGGTTGGGTTAGCCGACCGCGCGAGGGAGGGGAACCATGCTGCCAGTTTCCATGATGCTGGGCCGCGGGGCGGCGCGGCGATGATTCCGGGCGCGCCGAGCCGCACGGCGATTTCCGCGGCGACGCATCGGGCGGCGCACCAGTTGCTGGACGGCGGATGCATTTTTGCCGATCGGCTGGCGCTGCGCATCCTGAACGCCGAGCCGGCCGAGATTCTGGCGAGTGCCTCCGCGGAGCCGGCGCGCGGGGCGATCAGGCTGTTCATCGCGTGCCGGCACCGGGTGGCGGAGGATGCGGTGGCGCGGGCCGTGGCGGACGGGGTGCGGCAGGTGGTGGTGCTTGGGGCGGGGCTGGATACGAGTGCGTATCGCAGCGTGCACGGCGACGACGTGATCTGGTTCGAGGTGGATTATCCGGCGACGCAGGCGTGGAAGCAGCGGCGGCTGCGGGAGGCGGGCATTGCGGTGCCGGGGTGGTTGCGGTTTGCTTCGATCGATTTCGAAACGGAGACGCTGGGGGCGCGGCTTGCGGCGGCGGGGTTCGATGCATTGGCGCCGAGCATTTTCATATGGCTCGGCGTGGTGCCGTACCTGACGGAGGCGGCGATTTTTGCCACGCTGGAGTATATCGGCGGGTTGCCGGGGGGCTCTGAGGTGGTGTTCGACTATGCCGATCCGCCGGCGAACTGGCCGGCGGAGTTGCGGCCGATGCTGGATGCGCGTGCCGCGCGGGTGGCGGCGATGGGCGAGGCCTGGATCAGTTTTTTCGAACCTGCGCCGTTGGCGGAGCGGTTGCGGGGACTGGGGTTTGTCGAAATCAGGGATTTCTTGTCGGGGCCGATCATTGCGGAGTATTTGCCGGAATTCGCTGTTACGGAACGAGCCAGGGGGGGGCATATTTTGTGGGCGAGGTCAGGGTAGGATCTCGGCCAGTTCGCGATGGTGGCGAGCACCATTGTCCGATGACAGCGTTGAGCGGAGATGCGAAGCGAGGTACCAACCGTCGCATGCGTTGCGCGGGTGGAACCCGGGTTTCACCCGGGCTATGGCGGCGAAGCAGGTTTCGGATTCGCATCGGCCCGGCTGAGGTCAGCGCGTCAGCACGAGGTGGGTCGCGAGCTCC
>JAATGE010000641.1 GCA_015654825.1 Rhodospirillales bacterium | reverse complement strand
TGATGGCCGAAGGCCACCGCGGAGCGGCGCGCAGCGTCATTGACGGCGCTGAGCACGGTGGCACGCTGCACCAAGGGCGGACCCAACTCCCGAAACAAACAAGACAGTTGCTGGACCCCCGACGGCGTGCCGCCGCCTGCGTTAGCGCTGCGCGGCGGGAGTCTTCTGTACAATGCCGCAGGAGCTGTGAACTGGCCTATTGGCGCGGGGTCAATGCCAGACCGGGAACAGACAAAATGGGGTCTGGGGCCTACTGGCCCCAGCGGGTCCAGGGCAGAGCCCTGGCCTTCATTGGCACCTATGCGGCAGAGCCCTGGCCTTCCCTCTCCTGGCCCAGCACCCGTGCCTCATCGGGCAGCATGATCGGAATACCGTCGCGGATCGGATAGGCCAGGCCGGCCTTTTCGCTGATCAGCTCGGCGGCGGCCCGGTCGTAGCGGAGCGCGCCCTTGGTCACGGGGCAGACCAGGATTTCGAGCAGGCGGGGATCGAGTGGGGCGTGGTCGGACATGTGCAGCAGGCCGTTCAGCTGGGTCGGGAATGGGTGTCGGCGTCATGCAGTGCCATGCGCAGCAGCGCCAGCAGGTCCGCGGCGCGATCGGACAGCGTATCGGCTTCCAGCAGCGCCTGTTTCTCGGCCGGGCCGAACGGGCACAGCATGGCCAGCGTGGTGACCAGGGTCGTGTCCGGCATGCGGTTGATCGCGTCCCAGTTCGCATCGATCTGCTGGGCGACGAAATAGGGCCGCAGCGCGCCCAGCAACTGTTCGCGTGTGCCGTCGGGCAGCGGCGGCGGCGCGGCCAGGTCGGCGTGGAACGGCGTGAAATCCGGGTTGATGCGCCGGTAGCCGCGGCGGGTGGAGAATTCGCGACGCACCCGGAAGCGGCAAACCCCGGTCAGCGTAATCAGGTAGCGGCCATCGTCGGTTTCGGCGAACTGGGACAGGCGGCCGAGGCAGCCGACGCTGTACAGGATGGGCCCCTCGACGCCGGTGGCGGGCTCCGCGTGCTCGTTCGGCTGGATCATGCCGAACATGCGGCCGTCGGACAGGGCGTCCTCGACCAGGGCCAGGTAGCGCGGCTCGAATATGTTCAGCGGCAGGCGGCCGGTCGGCAGCAGCAGGGCACCCGGCAGCGGGAAGACCGCGCAGTCCGCAGGCAAGTCCTGCAGCACCGGGTGCCGCCAGCTCATCACACCGCCGCCATCAGGAGAACAGCAACGCGGAGAGCTTGCGGCGGGCGGCGAGCGTGGCCGGATCGTCGAAGCCCCAGGAGGCGAAGAATTTCAGCAATTGCTGCCGGGCCGCGTCGTCCCGCCAGGTGCGGTCGGCGCGGACGATATGCAGCAGGGCCTCGGCGGCCTCGGCGCGCTTGCCGGCGGCGTTCAGGGCGGTGGCGAGCTCGTAGCGGGCCTCGTGGTCGTCCGGGTTCTGGGTCACGCGGCTTTCGAAGCTGCCGAGCTGGCTGGTGGCGCGGCGGCCTTCCTCGGCGAGGGCCAGCGCGCTGCGGGCGCCGGCGATTTCGGCGTGGTCGGCGATCTTTTTCGGCACCTGGGCCAGCGCGTCGTTGGCCTGGGTTTCGTCGCCCATGGCGAGCAGGGCGCGGATCAGGCCGCCCCAGGCTTCGGGGCTTTCCGGGTCCTCGTTCAGCAGGGCACTGAACGCGTCGGCCGCGGCTTCGGGCTGGCCGGCCTCGAGCGCCGCGCGCGCTTCGGCCAGCAGGTCGGCGGAGGGCATCGAACCGCCGGCCATCTTGAGCAGGGCTTCGACAAAGCGTTTGACGTCGCTTTCCGGCAAGGCGCCCTGGAACATGTCGGCGATCTGGCCTTGCCAGAAGGCGGCGACGGTCGGCACCGATTGCAGCGGCAAGCCGAGCTGGGTCAGCTGCTGAACCAGGGCGCGGTTCTTGTCGATGTCGATCTTGACCAGCTTCACCTTGCCGCCGGCGGCGCGGGTCACGCGCTCCAGCGCCGGTGTCAGTGTCTTGCAGGGGCCGCACCAGGTGGCCCAGAAATCGACCAGCACCGGCATTTTGCGCGACGCCTCGATGACGTCGGCCATGAAGGTTTTCTGGTCGCCATCGACGATCGTGCCTGGCGGCAGGCCCGGGGCGGCCAGGGCGGAGGCGGCCAGGGCGGAGGCGGCTTGGGCGGAGGAGGCGGCGGGCGCGGGCGAGGTTGGGCGGGCGTCGCGGCCGGGCTGTTTCTGGCCGATGATGTAGTCCATGAGGGCGGGTTCCATACAGGGGCTCGCCGGTGGCCGGGAGCGATCAGTTCAGCGATAGATGTTGCGCGGTGCGCGGGCTGCAATGCGCAAGCTGCAAGTTGCTACTGATCCAAGCTGATACCGGCGGGGTGATGCAGGCGCCAGGGGCCGGGTGCGAGGATCGGTGCAGCGGCGGGGCGCGCATGGCTTGCAATTGGCGGGGGCCGACGCTAGAGACGCGGCCTTCGCGACGGAGCGCGGGCGTAGCTCAGGGGTAGAGCACAACCTTGCCAAGGTTGGGGTCGAGGGTTCGAATCCCTTCGCCCGCTCCAGATTGCTTTCAACTTCCGAGTGAAAGCAATAGGTTACCAGGGTTTCCAAGCGTTTCGCGGTGCGACTGAGACGAAAAGTGTCTAACATTTCGTCCAACAGGTTGCGCCGTCATGTCCGATTTTCTCACGCGCCGGGGAAGCACCTGGCACTTCGTCCGTAGGGTCCCGGCTGAGTTCGCGGCGCTCGATCCACGCGGCATCATTCGGCACTCCACTCGCGTTAAGGTAGTTGACGATCGCCTGGGCCGTCGCGCCTCTCGCGTCGCGCATGCCTTCAATCAGCAGCTCGAAAGCTTCTGGAAGGAATTGGCGGCGGGCCAGTCCAACGCCGACATCACGCGCTACGAGCAGGCCAGACAGGCCGCCCGGAGCCTCGGCTATGACTACATCCTCAATGGCGATTTGATCGCCTCGCCTCAGGAGAAGCGCCTGGAACGGCTTGAGGCACTCGTTGCCAAAGGGTTGGTCAATGATCGCTCGGCACGCGACGCGCTGCTGGGAACGGTGCCAGCACCAAGCTTCAGCCTCTCCCGCCTGTTTGAGGAATACGAGTCCGTCACTAAAGACGAGGTGAAGGATTTGTCCCCCGACCAGCTTCGCATCTGGCGCAACGGCCGTGTCAGGGCTGTCGCTCAGTTCGTCAACGTGGTGGGCGACAAGCCAGTGGCCGATCTCACCAGCGCCGACGCTGTCGAATACAGTGAATGGTGGCGCGGCCGTGTGGTGGCTGACGAGGTCGCCACCAAAACGGCAAACAAGGATATCGGCCAGCTAAGCCGGATGCTGAAGGATATAAGCATTCGGCGCCGATTGAACCTACCGGACATTTTCAAAGGTCTTCATCTCAGAGGTGAGGCGGATAAGTCACGCCTGCCCTACGACGCTGATTTCATTCGGTGTCGCTTTCTTGCCGGCGCGCTGGATCAATTGAATGAAGATGCACGTTTTGTTTTTTACGTGATGATTGAGACCGGCCTGCGGCTTTCCGAGATCGTCAATCTGCGAGAAACCACGATCATACTGAATGCTGCAATTCCCCACGTTCGCATCATGGCTGACGGACGCCGCCTGAAGACCGAGGATTCCGAACGGGATATCCCATTGGTCGGCGTAGCGCTCAAGGCCCTCCGCCTTCGCTCGCATGGTTTTCCTAAATACCGGGACAACGCGACAACACTCTCGGGCACTGTCAACAAATTCTTGCTCGAGAACGGATTGCGTCCGACGCGGGATCATTCTGTCTATTCGCTGCGGCATAGCTTCAAGGATCGGTTGGTGGCAGCCGAAACGCCGGACAGCATCATCGACAGCTTGATGGGCCATAAGACCTACAAGCCAAAGTATGGGAGAGGCCCATCACTGGAGTTGAAGCTCAAATTCCTCGATATGATCGCGTTCCCGCCGCCCGATCGTTTGTAGCGCGCCAGCCTCTGATTTGCGCGGGACCGCACGTCCGCCGTCGCTCTAAGCGCGGCAAGTTCTGCCTCGAACTTTTCGTACATCGGTACATGCGCATCGCCATCGAGTTCGATGAAATAAGCAAGCAAGACGAGCGCGCGTTCCACACGCGCAGTCATGTCGAGTTGTGTAGGCGGTGATGTCATCATGGGCTACCTGAGCACCATTAAACATCAAGGCTGGTCCTACCGCTCTTGGAAAGCTTTGGAAAGTGAACCCTCTCCCATACATTTCCATGAAAGCCAAGCGGGTTCAAACCGATGACGCGGTATCACTGCGAGGCGCAGGATTTGCAAAACATGGCGGCATCACCGCATGATTTTCATGCCGGACTGCAACAAGGTCTGTCATGCCCGCCGCACTTTGCCTACGCGCAGTCGGCTGCTTATGCCGCCTGCGCGATCTCGTTGTTGCTTCGATAGGTGTTGCCACGTGCCATGACCGCCCATGCAATACGGGCGTTCTTGTTGGCCAGCGCCATGGCCACGACCTTTGTCGGCCGCCGCGTCAGCAGACCGCGCACCCAGGTCGCGTCCTTCGTCGTGCGTGTGCGCGGGTGACGCAGCACCGCAATCGCGCCAGACACGAGCAGACATCGTATGTATTTATCGCCGCGTTTGCTGGTGCGCCCCCGGGCGCTCCTTGCCTCCGCTTGAGTCCTGCCGTGGCGTCATGCCCAGGCGGCGAACTCCCGCCCGGAGCGAAACAACGAAGCGTCGGTGACGGTGGCGGCGATCGCCGTTGCACCCATGATGCCGATGCCGGGAATGCTTGCCAGCAATTGGCTGACTTTGTTCTGCCGGTGCCATTTGGCAAGCCTTGTTTGGACGTCGTTGATCCTAGCCATCGTGTCGTGCAACTGGTCCACGATCGTTTGCACGATCGCCCGCGCAAGTTCCGGCAGCTTGTCTTCCTGGCGTGAAATTTCTTCAGTCAGCTCTTCGGCATGTCGCAGGCCTTGCGGTGCGATGATGCCAAATTCCGCCAGATGGGCGCGCATCGCATTGACCAGCATGGTGCGTTGCCGGATCAGCAGATTACGTGTCCGATGCAGCATGAGAACGGCCTGCTGGTCGGTAGTTTTCACCGGCACAAAGCGTATTGTCGGACGCGTCACCGCTTCGCAGATCGCCTCGGCGTCGGCGGCGTCGTTCTTGTTGCGCTTGATGTAGGCCTTCACATAGCACGGCGGCATCAGCTTCACAGCATAGCCGAGCGCGGCCAGCTCGCGCGCCCAATGGTGCGCCGTGGCGCAGGCCTCCAGCCCAACCAGGCAGGGTTCGATCGATGTGAAATACGGGACAACCTCGCTACGCCGTATGCCTCCGGGGCAGGCCGCCTAGGAATCCGCGCTTGATGCGGCGGAGAGTGTCGCATCGCGGTGCGGGGATGTGGCAGAAGTGTCCACAAGTTCGGTTATGGACACAAGTTTGAGGGTAAAGCGGCGTCATCGGTCTTGGCCGGAGGTGCTCAAGCGAGAGATTGTGGCGGCGTCATTTGTGCCGGGAGCGTCGGTGTCGGTCGTGGCGCGGCAATACAATGTGAACAGCAATGAGGTGTTCGCGTGGCGTAAAGTCTTTGGCGATGCGAGCATAGCGGCACCTGGCCCGCAGCTGATGCCGGTCGTGGTGACACCGGATCAACCGATCGAAGCTGCGACGGCGATTTCATCCGATGTCATCGAGATCGAACTACCCGCGGTTACCGGGTCCGTGTCGGTGGCAGCGTGAAGGCCGCCAGCCTGCGCGTGGTGCTGGATGCGCTGGAACGCCGTTGATTGCGTTCCCGCCAGCGTGCGCGTCT
>JAATGE010000493.1 GCA_015654825.1 Rhodospirillales bacterium | reverse complement strand
GGGAAGCGCAGCGCCACGCCGGATTTGTGGCGCGTCGAGCGCTGCACCGCATCGAACGCGATTTCCAGCACCAGTCCGCGCGCTACTTCGCGCACCGGTCCATAGGTTTTCACGGTGTTGTTGCGTATCCAGCGATCGAGCCGCTCCAATTCGGCGTCCGTGTAGCCGGAATAGGCCTTGCCCACCGGCACCAGTTCGCCGTCGTCGCGAAATAATCCAAATGTGTAGTCGGAATAAAAGCTGCTGCGTTTGCCATGGCCGCGCTGCGCGTACATCAGCACGGCGTCGATCGTCAGCGGATCGCGCTTCCATTTCCACCACAGCCCCTTCGGGCGGCCGGGCACGTACGGGCTATCGAGCCGTTTCAGCATCAGTCCTTCGATCGAGGCGGCGCGCGCGCCGGCCCGCAGCGCATGCAGTTCCTCGAGGCCGGTGCCGCGGATCAGTTCGGACAAATCCATGCGTTTCGGGCGCGTGCGCGCATACCATTGCTCGAGCCGCGCGCGCCGATCCGCGAATGGCAGGGGCCGCAGATCCTCGTTGCCATCGAACAGGATGTCGTAAAGCCTGATGCCCGCCGGGAATTCATCGAGCATTTTTGGCGACGGCGCCTTGCGGTTCAGCCGCTGCTGCAATTCGGCGAAGGGCGCGACGACGCCTTCGCGCATGACCAGCAATTCGCCGTCCAGCACGGCATGAAAATCCAGGATTCGCACGATATCCGGAAACGCGGCCGAAATGTCCTCGGCGCCGCGGGAATAGACGCGGTTGCCGCCCGGCCCCGCGACCAGTTGCACGCGGATTCCGTCCCATTTCCATTCCGTGGCGTACGCGCTGGGATCGAGCGTCGCGATATCCGCCTCCTCCAGCGGATTGGCGAGCATCGGCGGGCGGAATACCGGCGCGTCGGCGGGGTCGGGCCGCGGCCCACGCCCTTCCACCCAGGCGAACAGCTCGGCGTACGGAGGCGCCAGCCCGTGCCAGACTTCCTCGATCTGGTCGGGCGCGATCGATTGTCCCCTGGTCGCCGCCAGTTCCGACAGCGCGATTTTTGCAAGCCGCGCGCTGGCACCGGCGCGCAACGCACCGGTGATCAGTTTCAGTATCGCATAGCGCACATCCGGCCCGGAGGCATCGAGCCAGCCGCCGAGAATTTCCGGACACTTCGCTTTCGGCGCCGACTGCAAGGTCTCCACTACCGTCGCCAGCGTCGGCGGGTGCGCAGCCGCCTCGGCAGGCCACATCAGGGAAACGGTCTCGGCCAGGTCACCGACGAAATCGTACGACAGGCGGAACAGCACCGGATCGGTTCGCGCCTCGGCCAGGTCACGGATCAGACTGGCCTTGGCCGCGGAAAAACGCAATTCGCCGGTCAGCGAGGCCAAGCCCCAGCCGCGATCCGGGTCGGCCTCGGTGGCAAAGAAACGCTGCATCAGCGCAATCTTCGCCAATCGCCCCGGCGTGAGGGTCAGGCGTTCGATCAGCGCCGCAAAGGCGATCATGCGGCGGCCTCGCCTTCGTCGTCGTAGCCGATCAGGCGCAGCGCGCGCGCACGAAAGCCGCGCTGCGTGGCGGCATGGATGAGCCCCTCCTCGCTGCCGTGCGTAACCCAGATCTCGGGTGCCGCGACATCATCCAATGTTTGCAGCAATTCGGGCCAGTCGGCGTGATCCGAAACGATCAGCGGCAGTTCGATGCCCCCGGCCTTGGCGCGCTGGCGCACCCGCATCCAGCCGCTGGCCATGGCGGTGACCGGGTCGGTCAGCCGCCGCGCCCAGCGATCGGCGATGGCGGACGGCGGTGCCAGCACGATTTTCCCGGCGAGCTCGGATTTCTGCGTCAGCGTGGCCGGCCGCAGCTCGCCTAGTCCTACGCCCATGCGTTCGTAGACCGCGCAAACCGGCAGCAGCGCGCCATGCAGGTAGATCGCATCGTCGAAGCCCAGCGCCCGCAACTCCGCAATCAGCCGCTGCGTTTTCCCCAATGCGTAGGCGCCGACCACATGCGTGCGCTCCGGAAACGTCGCCACACTGTCAAGCAATTTTCGCATTTCGCCCGCGGCCGGCGGATGCGTGAACACCGGCAGGCCGAACGTCGCCTCAGTAACGAACACATCGCAGGGCACTGCCTCGAACGCCGCGCAGGTCGGGTCGGCCGCGCGCTTATAGTCGCCACTGATCACCGCGCGGCTCCCCGCGTAGTCGATCACCACCTGGGCACTGCCGAGCACATGGCCCGCCGGCGCCAACCGAACCTTGGTCGCCCCCATGTTTTGAATGGCACCCGGGAGCAGCGGCTGCGTGGCGGTGCCATCCAGCGCCGCGCCCATGCGGGATGCCATCAGCGCGAGCGTCTCCGTTGTCGCCAGCACGGCGCCGTGGCCTGGGCGCGCGTGGTCGGAGTGCGCATGCGTAATCACCGCGCGCGGCACCGGCCGCACCGGATCGACGAAAAAGTCGCCCGGCTGGCAGTAGAGGCCCTCGGGGCGAACGCAAAGCCAGGTCTCGGGGTGCGGCATGACGGATTATCTGGGGAATTATGCGGCCGGGGTCCACGTCGAAGTTGCATTTGGATGCAGACTGACTAGATTTCTGACTAGGATGGAGGGTTCTTACAGCGTGAAACGCTGGCCAGTTCAGGATGCGAAGGCGAAGTTTTCCGAATTGCTGGATACGTGCCTTTCGGAAGGCCCGCAGATGGTGACACGGCGCGGCGCCGAGGCGGCCGTACTGGTGCCGGCGGACGTCTGGCGGCGCATGCAGGCACGTGCCCCGCGGTCGCTGAAATCATTGCTGCTGGCCGACGAACCGCGCGCCGAGTTGGAAATTCCGCCCCGCACGCCATGGATCGACCGTCCGCCGGTCGATTTCGACTGAACCTGGCGCGTGTTCCTGCTGGACACCAATATCGTATCGGAACTGCGACGTCCCCGGCCGCACGGCGGTGTGGTGGCCTGGCTGGCCACCGTCCCGGAACTGCATTTGTATGTCAGCGCCTATTCCATCGCGGAACTTCAGATGGGCGTGGAGAAAACGCGGGCACGCGACCCCGCCCGCGCCGCCGCACTTGATCTCTGGGTCGATGAGGTCGTTGCAGGCTGCAATGTGCTTGCGATGGACGCGCCGATTTTCCGCGCCTGGGCGAAGTTGCGGCACGGGCGTTCCGATACGCTGCACGGAGACGCCACGATCGCGGCGACCGCGGCGGTGCATCGGCTGACGGTGGTTACGCTCAATGTCCGCGATTTCGAGGCGCTTGGTGCGGTCGTATTCAATCCGTTTGGGTCGGGCGGCTAGCGCACGATCGTTTGAGGTTGACGCGAAAGAAGGCCAGGGCAGCGCCCCATAAGCGCAAGGATAAGATTATAAAACGAAATCAGCGAACTGAAATCTAGTGGCTTCGCCGACCAGGGTCTCTGCCCCCTGGACCCCCGTCACGCGAGAGCGTGCTGCGCACGACGGCGTGCCGCCGCTGTCGTTAGCGCTGCGCGGCGGGAGTCTTCTGTACCAATCTCGCGAAACCTTGGCCCGGCCCATTGGCTCGCAGCCGATGCCAGGCTCGGAACCGATAGAATGGGGTCGGGGGACTAGTCCCCAGCGGGTCCAGGGCAGAGCCCTGGCCTTCCGTCACTGTTGCTGGCTGCGTTGCCAGTCTCGCAATCGCCGCTATAGTCCCCCGATGCCGGGAACATTGCCAGAACTCTTCACCACCTGGTTCGCCGCCCGGGGCTGGTCGCCCCGGCCGCACCAGCTCGCCCTGCTCCACGCCGCCGCCAACGGCGAGAACGTGCTGCTGATCGCCCCCACCGGCGGCGGCAAGACGCTGGCGGGTTTCCTTCCCTCCCTGGTAGCCCTGGCCCACCCGCGCCCAGCCCCCACCCTGCACACGCTTTACGTGAGTCCGCTGAAAGCGCTCGCCACCGACATCGCGCGCAACCTGATGGCGCCGGTGCAGCAGATGCGGCTGCCGATCCGCATCGAGACACGCACCGGCGACACACCCGCGGATCGCCGCAAACGCCAGCGCGAAAACCCGCCCGACCTGCTGCTGACCACGCCCGAGTCACTGTCGCTGCTGCTATCGCTGGAGGACGCGCCGCGCATGTTTGCCGGCCTCGCCACCGTGATTATCGACGAGATCCACGCCCTGGCCGGCACCAAGCGCGGCGACCAGCTTGCGTTGTGCCTCGCGCGCCTCGCCGCCCTGGCGCCCACCGCGCGCCGCGTCGGGCTTTCCGCCACCGTGGCGCACCGAAAGCCGTTGCTCGACTATATCGGCAGCGGCGCCCCCGCGCGCCTGATCGAGATTGAAGAAGCCGCCCCGCCGGAAATCGAAATGATGCTGCCCGAGGCGCACATCGCGTGGGCCGGCCGCATGGGTCTGGCCAGCGCCAGCGCCGTCATGAAACGCATCGTCGCCAGCGGCACCACGATCGTCTTCGTCAACACCCGTGCGCAAGCCGAATTGCTGTTCCAGGAACTGTGGAAACTGAACGCGGACACGTTGCCGATCGCGCTGCATCACGGCAGCCTGGAGCTCGAATTGCGCCGCCGTGTGGAGGCGGCGATGGCGCGCGGCGAATTGCGCGCGGTGGTGGCCACCTCGTCGCTCGATCTCGGCATCGACTGGGGCGGCGTCGACCAGGTGATCCAGGTCGGCGCGCCGAAAGGCACGTCGCGGTTGTTGCAGCGCGTGGGCCGCTCCAACCACCGCATGGACGAGCCGAGCCGCGCCGTGCTGGTGCCGGCAAACCGTTTCGAAGTGCTGGAATGCAAGGCGGCCATGCTCGGCATTGCCGCGCGCGAGCTGGACGGCGACCCGCCCGGCCCCGGCGGTCTCGATGTGCTGGCGCAACATCTTCTGCTGATGGCGGCCAGCGCGCCGTTCATGCCCGACGAAATGTTTGCCGAGGTCCGCCGTGCCGCGCCGTATGCCGAGCTTTCGCGCACCGATTTCGATGACGTGCTCGGCTTCGTCGAGAACGGTGGCTATGCGCTCGCGCATTACGAGCGCTACCGCAAACTGTTTCGCGATTCGGAAGGACGCATCCACATCGCCGGCGTGCGCACCGCGCGCCAGGCACGCATGAATATCGGCACCATCGTCGAGGCGCCATTGTTGAAAGTGCGGCTGGCGGGGCGGCGCGGCCAGCAGCTCGGAGAAGTCGAGGAGAGCTTTGCCAACGCCTTGCGCGAAGGCGACACTTTCATGTACGCCGGCCGCCTGCTGCGTTTCCTGCGCATTCGCGAAACCACGCTGGAATGCGCCGAAGGCGGCACCGGCTCGCCGGCGGTGCCCGCCTACGCCGGCACCCGCATGTCGCTGACCACCAACCTGGCCGCACGCGTGCGCGCCATGCTGCACGATCCTGTGAGCTGGGGCACCTATCCCGAGGAAGTACAGGAATGGCTGAGGCTGCAGCAGGCATATTCCGAACTGCCCGGGCCGGAGGGCCTGCTGGTGGAGGTTTTTCCGCGCGAAGGGCGCTGGTATCTCGTCGCCTACGCGTTCGAGGGCCGCAATGCGCATCAGACACTCGGCATGCTGCTGACCCGCCGCATGGAGCGTTTGGGTTACGCACCGCTCGGCTTCGTCGCCACCGAATATGTCGTCGGCATCTGGTCCGCGAATGAACCGCACAATATAGCAGCCCTGTTCGACCACGACCTGCTCGGCGAGGACCTGGAAATCTGGATGGCGGAAACCTCCATGCTGCGGCGGACATTTCGCAATGTCGCGGTAATCGCCGGCCTGGTCGACCGCCACCATCCCGGCGCCGAAAAAAATCGCCGCCAGGTCACGGTCAATACGGACCTGGTCTACAATGTGCTGCGCCGCCACCAGCCGGACCATGTGCTGTTGCGTGCCACCTGGCACGATGCACGCGGCGGCCTCACCGATCTGGCGCGCCTGCAATTGCTGCTGAACCGCGCCGCGGCGCGTCTCTCCGTGCGGCGGCTGGATCGGGTCTCGCCGCTCGCGGTGCCGGTGCTGCTCGATATCGGCCGCGAAAGCGTACGTACGCCTGCCGATGAGGATGCCCTGCTGCTGGAAACCGAAGCGCTGGTCGCCGAGGTGATGGCACAACCTGCCCCACGAACGCCCCGCCGCCGTACCGTCCGCAAAAATGACGCGCCGCCGCTACGAAAAAGCGTGCGCGCATGACCGCGGCGCCGCTTCATTTTTCCGGCCACAGCCTGCATCTCGATCCCGCCGGCGCCCTGGTCTGGCCCGCCGCCGAAACGCTGGTGGTCGCCGACCTGCATCTGGAAAAAGGCTCGGCCGCCGCCCGCGCCGGCCAGCTGGTCCCCCCCTGGGACAGCCGCCACACGCTGGAGCGGCTGGCCCTGCTGCTGCGCCGCTATCAGCCGCGCACCGTTATCGCCCTCGGCGACAGTTTTCATGATGACGGCGGGCCGGCGCGCCTGGCCGCCGCGGACCGCTCCCGCCTCGCCGCACTGACCGAACGCGCCGATTTCGTCTGGGTGCAAGGCAACCACGATCCCGCGCCGCCCGAAGGCGTGGCCGGCCTCGCGACCCCCGAATGGCAGCATCTCGGCATTATTTTCCGCCACATGGCGGTGGCCAAATGTGCCGCCGAAATCTCCGGGCATTTTCATCCCAAGGCGCGCGTGGCGACGCGCGCCGGCGAAGTCGTGCGCGCCTGCTTCGTGGCCGACTCGCGAAAAATCCTGCTGCCGGCGTTCGGCGCCTACACCGGCGGGCTCGATGTGCGCGCGCCCGCCATCGCCGCCCATTTTCCGCGCGGCGGCCGCGTGTTTCTGCTCGGCGAGAGCCGGCTGTTCAGCTTTCCGCTGGGTCAGGTGCAGCCCACCTAGCGCGCGATAGGGCTGGCTTCGCCGACCAGGGGCTTTGCCCCCTGGACCCCCATCGGCGTGCCGCCGCCTGCGTTAGCGCTGCGCGGCGGGGGTCCGCTGTACTGCGTTCGCGGATCCGTGGATTGGGCAGCTTGCTCGCTGCCGATGCCAGTCTCGGAGCAAACAAAATTGTGGTCTGGGGCCTATAGGCCCCGTCGTGCGAAGCACGCCTCCGGCGTGACGGGTCCAGGGCAGAGCCCTGACCTTCCTGTGTCAACCTTAACCCAATGCGCCGCCCCGTTAGCGCACCGGCTTGCCGCCACGCCGCCCGCCGCCCCATGTTGGCGCATGCACGCGCCCGCTCACACGACCACCCAAGCCGCGCCCGCGTGATGCAGGAAGCTTCCGCAGCTTCGCCCCGCATTCCAGCCGGCCGGCCGCTCCGCGTGGTCGGCGACGTACACGGCGACACACGCGCCTTTGCCTTCGCCGCCGATACCGATCGCTTCGTCATCCAGCTCGGCGACCTCACCGACGGCGGCCCGGATAGCGCCGGCGCCCTGCGGCTGATGTTCCGCATGCTGGACGAAGGCAACGGCCTGTTCGTGCTCGGCAACCACGACAGAAAGCTGGCCCGCGCCCTCGCCGGCGATCGCGTGCGCGCCGGTCCCGCGCTGCAGGAAACCATCGCCGCCCTGGACGAAGCGCTGAAGGAACGTGTGCGCCATGAAGTGGCCCGCGCGCCGGCCTGGCTCACCAACGGCAAAAGCTTTTTCGTTCATGCCGCCTTCCACACCGCTATGCTGGGCCATGAGCCGCCAGCCGCCCTCGGCCCGGTGGACCCGCTGCTGAGCCGCGCGCTGTTCGGCGAGACCACCGGCCGCACCCAGCCCGACGGCTTTCCCGAGCGCCTGCTGCGCTGGGTCAACCACATTCCGGCGGGGCTCAAAGTGTATTGCGGCCACGACCAGCGCAGCCGCGACGGCCGTCCCTGGGTCGCGCACGGCGATAGCGGCGGCGTCGCGGTGTTCCTGGATACCGGGGCGGGGAAGGGTGGTCATCTGTCGTGGATTGATTTGTAGGAAGGCCAGGGGCTCTGCCCCTAGAGCATGATAGCCTGAGGCTGAATGGCCTTCGCCGACCGCGGGCTCCGCCCCCTGGGCCCCCGACTGCGTGCCGCCGCGTGCGTTAGCGCTGCGCGGCGGGAGTCTTCTGCGCCATCAGTGCGGGTTGCCAGGCGTCGCCATCTGGCTCGATGTCAACGCCGAATACGGAAACCAATAAAATTGGGGTCTGGGGCCGAGGCCCCAGACTCCCATTAGAGCATGATAGTCTGAAGTTGACGCGAAGGAAGCCCAGGGCTCTGAGGCTGTGAGGTTTTGCCAATGGGCGGTTGGATTGCGGATGGCTTGGG
>JAATGE010000472.1 GCA_015654825.1 Rhodospirillales bacterium | reverse complement strand
GGCCTCAGGCCCCAGCGGGTCCAGGGCAGAGCCCTGGCCTTCCCGACCTTAACTTAGCGCCGATGGGGCAAAGCCCCCTGCGGCCGCACGAGAACCGGGATTGACTTCGCCGACGGCGTTTTGCTTTTCGCGTCGTGGTAGCTCAGCGGCAGCAGCCCGTTCGTTTCGGGATAGTAGGCCGCGATCGACCCCCGCGGTATGTTGTACCGCCGCACCTTGAAGCCCCCCGCGGTGCGCCGCACGTCGCCGCCGTGGGTCACCGATTCCAGTTCGACCAGCGAGTCCGGTTCGATCTGGCGTTCCGCCATGTCGTCCGCGTTCATGAACACCACCATGCGCCCGCCGAACACGCCGCGATAGCGGTCGTCCAGCCCATAGATCGTTGTGTTGTATTGATCGTGGCTGCGGATTGTCGCCAGCTGCAGCACCGCCGGATCGTCGATTTCGGGGTTTTCCGTGACGCCTTCGCACACCAGGAAGTTGGCGCGGCCGGTCGCGGTGTTCCACTCGCGCAGCCGCGGGCCGTTATAAAGGTGAAAGCCGCCCGGCACGCGGATGCGCGTGTTGAAATCGGCGAACAGTTTTGGGAATACCGCGGCGATCTTGTCGCGTATCAGATCGTAATTCCCCTCGAATCCATCCCAGTCTATGCCGCTGTCGGGCAGGGTCGCGCGCGCCATGCCGCAGACGATGGCCACTTCGGACTTCAGCTCGGGGCTCGGCGGTGTCACGAGCCCGCCCGACGCGTGCACCATTGACATGCTGTCTTCGACCGTAACGCTCTGTGCGCCGCCCGATTGAACGTCGATGTCGCTGCGCGCGAGGCACGGCAGGATCAGCGCCTCGCGCCCGTGCACGACGTGGCCGCGATTGAGTTTCGTATTGATGCCGACGGTCAGCTTCAGCCGCCGCATCGCCTGACGCGCGATTTCCGTGTCCGGCACGGCGGCGATGAAATTTCCGCCCAGGCCGATGAAGACGTCCGAACGGCCATCGATCATCGCCTGCACCGTATCGACGACCGACCGCCCGTGCGCCTGCGGCGGGCGAAAGCCGAACACTTTTTCGATATTGCCCAGCAGCGCGGCACTCGGCTTTTCGTCAATCCCGACGGTGCGGTCGCCCTGCACGTTGGAATGGCCGCGCACCGGGCAGATGCCGGCACCGGGCCGTCCGAAATTGCCGCGCATCATCAGCAGATTGGCAACCTGCTGCACGTTTTCCGTGCCGTAGCGGTGCTGCGTCAGACCCATGCCGAAGCAGATGATGACTGATTTGGACTGGATATAAATGCGCGCGATCCGCTCGATCTGCGCGCGCGGCAACCCGGAAACGCGCAATATGTCGTCCCAGGTCGTGCGCTGCAGATCCTCGACCAGCGCGTCGAAACCGAGCGTGTGCTGCTCGATGAACTCCGTGTCGAGCACCGGCGCACTGCCGTCGCGCAGCGCTGCCTCGTGCGCCGCCAGCACCAGCTTCATGATCCCTTTCAGCGCCGCGACATCGCCGCCGACGCGGACCTGGCAATATTCGCTGGCGATGCGGGTCGAGGAAAACGTCGCCATCTCGACCGGATCCTGCGGCGCCGCGAACCGCTCCAATGCGCGTTCGCGTAACGGGTTCATGGCGACGATCGGCACGCCGCGACGCGACGCATTGTGCAACGAGGTCATCATCCGCGGGCTGTTGGTCCCGGGGTTCTGGCCGATCACGAAGATCGCATCGGTGTGTTCGAAATCCTCCAGCAGAACGGTGCCTTTACCGATTCCGATGCTTTCCGGCAGGCCCACGCTGGTGGCCTCGTGGCACATATTGGAACAATCCGGGAAATTGTTGGTCCCGAAGCGACGCGCGAAGATCTGGTAGAGAAATGCCGCTTCGTTCGAGCTGCGGCCGGACGTATAGAAATCCGCCCGGTCCGGGTTTTCCAGCGCGCGCAGATGCGAGCCGATCAACGCGAACGCGTCATCCCAGGTGATCGGCTCATAATGGTCCGTTGCACTATTGTAGCGCATCGGCTCGGTCAGGCGGCCCTGTTCCTCGAGCCAGTAATCGCTTTGCTGCTCCAGTTCAGTGACCGTGTGGGCCGCGAAGAATTCCCGCGTGACCTTCCGTTTGGTAAGTTCGAAGGAAACCGCCTTGGCGCCGTTCTCACAGAACTCGAACGAACTCGTATGTTTCGGATCCGGCCACGCGCACCCCGGGCAGTCGAAACCCTCCGGCTGGTTCATCGACAGCAGAACCTTCGAACCCTTCAGCAGCACGCTCTGCTCGCGCAGCGCCCGCGCCGTGGCCCGCAGCGCGTCCCAACCGCCGGCCGGATTGTCGTACGGCGCAAATACGGCTTCCGCCTGCGGTTCGCGCACCTCGGCGCTTGATGCAACGGGAGCGGTGGGGTCATCGGTCATGGCGCTATCGCCTCCAGGAAGTGAAGGGTGGTGCCGCAAGGCCAGCATCCAGCGCGTAATTCAGTGCCGCCAAGGCGGCAAACCGTCAATGGCGGTGTCACGAAATGTTGATGGTCTCGGGCAACGCCGGCCGCATCGCCAGTACAATAGTCGGAACGCCGCATCTCAAGATGCGGCGTTCCATTATTGCCGGGCCTGATCTGCCTGGTTCAGGGTTTAAGCTTGTACACCGCGCCGTTGAAGGCGGATCCACCGAGTTCCGTCGTGCCGTAAAGTCCCGTGCTGTCCTGGAACAGGCCGCTCCAGGGCACCTCGCCATCGCTGATCTGGAACGCGTGCAGCACCTTGAATCCCCACTTCGTCCCGGAGGCAGGCGGATGCAGCGCGAACACCGTTCCGCAACCGGCCGGCTCGCCGAAATTCTGGCACACCGTGGTATTGCCGCCGAGATCGGTGGTGCCGTACACCGTTCCGTCCGCGCCGACGACAGGCGTGGAACCGGGCTGGCCGCCCCCTGCCAGGCCGTCGAACGTATGCAGCGTCGTTTCGGTCCACGCAGCGCCGGCCTGCGCCGGCGGCGCCAGCTTGATCACGGTGCCGGCACCGTTGCCGAACGCGGCGTTGCCGCCATATTGCGCTACCGTATAGACATTGCCGGCAGCATCGAGCGCGACCCCGCCCCTGGGATAGGCACCGTCATCGGCGCCGGTAAAGCTGTAGAGAACGGTTTCCTTATAATGCCCCTTCACCCGCGCGGGCGGTGCCAGGCTGAACACGGTGCCCGCGCCCGCGGTGCCGCCGGCGCTTGTCGTACCATAGAGGATATTGTTCGCGCCGAGCGTGAGCCCGGTGTGCGGTGTGCCGCCATCCGCCCCGCCGGTAAACGTGAAGAGCACGCGATAAACCCATTTGTCGCTGCCGGCGGCCGGCGGCGAAAGCTGGAACACGGTGCCCTTGCTTTCCTCACCGGCGCCGCAGCCGCAGGTCGTCCCAAAGAGCGAGCCATCCGCGCCGACCACCAGGCGGCCGACCGAATTGGCGCCGCGGCCATGACCGAATTTGTACAGGATCGTTTCGGTCCACGCGGTCGCGCCCGCCGCCGGCGGCGCAAGCCGGAAAATCGTGCCGTTCACCTGACCGACGCCGCCATCCTGCGTGGTGCCATAGAGCGCGCCGGAACTGTCCATCGCCAGTGCCGCGTCCGGGTTGGAGCCGTCCTTGCTGCCGCCACGAAAGGCGTAGAGCACGGATTCCGTCCAGGTCGAACCGCCTGCCGCCGGCTTGGCGAGTTTGAAGATCGTGCCGTTGTATTTGTGGCCGCCGCCGCTGGTGGTGTCGTAGAAAATTCCCGCGGTG
>JAATGE010000188.1 GCA_015654825.1 Rhodospirillales bacterium | reverse complement strand
CCTCCGACAAGCAGTGGCTCGGCATGCTCGGCATGCACGGCACCTACGAGGCCAACCTGGCCATGCACGACTGCGACGTCATGCTGAATATCGGCGCCCGGTTCGACGACCGCGTCACCGGCCGGCTGAACGCATTCAGCCCCGGCAGCATCAAGATCCACGCCGATATCGACCCTGCCAACATCAACAAGAACGTCGCGGTGGACATCGCCATCGTCGGCGACGCGGGCCGTACGCTCAGTGCCCTGCTCGCCGCCTGGAACGCTGATGACAGCGTGCCGGACACCACCTCCCTGGTCGCCTGGTGGCGCCAGATCGACACCTGGCGCGCCAAGGACAGCCTGCGCTTCACGCAAAAGATGGCGCCCGGCTCGATCATCAAGCCGCAGCACGCGGTGCGCCGGCTGTATGAAATCTGTTCGGCCAGCGGGCGCGAAACCTTCATCACGACGGAAGTCGGCCAGCACCAGATGTGGGCCGCGCAATATTTCAAATTCGAAAAACCCAACCACTGGATGACCAGCGGCGGCCTCGGCACCATGGGCTACGGCCTGCCCGCCGCCATGGGCGTGCAGGTCGCGCACCCGGACGCGCTGGTCATCGACATCGCCGGCGAAGCCAGCATCCTGATGAACATCCAGGAAATGGGCACCCTGGCGCAATACCGCCTGCCGGTGAAGATTTTCATTTTGAACAACGAATATATGGGCATGGTGCGGCAATGGCAGGAATTGCTGCACGGCGGCCGCTATTCGGAAAGCTACAGCGCGGCGCTGCCTGATTTCGTGAAATTGGCGGAAAGCTTCCACGCCACCGGCCTGCGCGCCAAAACGGTGGATGAACTCGACGATGTAATCCACCGCATGCTCGCCTGTCCGGGCCCGGTGATCGCCGATATCGCGGTCGACCCAAAAGAAAACTGTTTTCCCATGATCCCGTCAGGCGCCGCGCATAACGAAATGATCCTCGGCCCGGAGCACGCCGACCGCGCGGCCGCCGCCACCGACGAAGGCCTGATGCTCGTCTGATGACCCAGATCGCGGACCGCACGCACACGATCTCGGTGCTGGTGGACAACGAGTCCGGCGTGCTGGCGCGCGTCATCGGCCTGTTCTCCGGCCGCGGCTACAATATCGACAGCCTGACGGTCGCGGTCGTCGACAAGGTCAATCAGCGCAGCCGCATCAATGTCGTGACCAGCGGCACCGAAATGGTCATCGAGCAGATCAAGGCGCAGCTCGACCGCCTGGTGCCGGTCTACCGCGTCAGCGACCTCACGACGCAGGGTCCGCACGTGGCGCGGGAAATGGCACTCGTCAAGGTCGTTTCGACCGGCGAAGACCGCCTCGAGGCGCTGCGCATCGCGGAAGCGTTCCGCGCGCGCGTGGTGGATACCACGACAGGAAGTTTCGTGTTCGAACTGACTGGCGCCATCGACAAGATCGACGCGTTTGTAGAATTGATGCGGCCGCTGGGGCTGGCGGAGCTGTCCCGCACCGGTATCGCGGCTATCGCACGGGGGGCTGTGACAATTTAATGGAAGTAGAACCAGCAAGGCCAGGGCTCTGCCCTGGCCTTCCTACCTAAATCTTTCTTCCCGGAGACCCAACTCATGCGTGTGTATTACGACCGCGATGCGGATGTGAACCTGATCAAGAGTCGCCGTGTCGCGGTGGTTGGCTATGGCAGCCAGGGCCACGCCCATGCCCGCAACCTGCACGACAGCGGTGTGAAGGACGTGCTCGTGGCGCTGCGTCCCGGCTCCGCGGGCGCCGCGAAGGCGGAGGCCGCGGGGCTAAAGGTCGCCGGCCCCGCCGAGGCCGCTGCCTGGGCCGACGTGGTGATGATCCTGACGCCCGACGAAGGGCAGGGCGATTTGTATCGCGAGCATCTCGCGCCGAACCTGAAGGACGGTGCCGCGCTGGCGTTCGCGCATGGCCTGAACATTCATTTCAATCTGATCGATCCGCGCCCCGATCTCGACGTATTCATGATTGCGCCGAAGGGCCCCGGCCACACGGTGCGCAGCGAGTACGAACGCGGCGGCGGCGTCCCTTGTCTCGTCGCGGTCGCGCAGAACCCGTCCGGCAACGCACTGGAAATCGCGTTGTCGTACGCCAGTGCGATCGGCGGCGGCCGCGCCGGCATTATTGAAACCAGTTTCCGCGAAGAATGCGAAACCGACCTGTTCGGCGAGCAGGTGGTGCTGTGCGGCGGTCTGACCGAACTGATCAAGGCGGGCTTCGAGACGCTGGTCGATGCCGGCTACGCGCCGGAGATGGCGTATTTCGAATGCCTGCACGAAGTAAAGCTGATCGTGGATCTGATCTACGAGGGCGGCATTGCGAACATGAATTACTCGATCAGCAATACAGCCGAGTATGGCGAATATGTCACGGGACCCCGCATTGTCACCGAGCAGACGCGCGCGGAAATGAAGCGCGTGCTCGCCGATATCCAGAGCGGCCGCTTCACGCGCGACTGGATGCTTGAAAACAAGGCAAGCCAGGCCAGCTTTCGCGCCATTCGGCGTCGCAATGCCGATCATCCGATCGAGAAGGTCGGCGAGCGGCTGCGCGCCATGATGCCGTGGATTTCCAAGCACGCGCTGGTCGACCGCAGCCGCAACTGAGGGCCGCCGAGGGCCGCCAAAATAGCCGCGCCGGCGCTGCTCGCATACGGTCGGGGCAGCGCGGATCGGCCGTCTCATTACCGAAAAAAAAGCTGACGAATCCGGGCGATCGTGCCCAAAGGGGGTGGCGTTCGCGTGGCACCGCCCCTATGGACATCGGGCGGACGCGCAAGCCCGTTCCACTCTGGTAATTCCCCATGGAGACCCTATGAAGCTCCCGATCCTGTCCGCGGCACTCGTTGCCGCCCTGGCCGCCTCGCCAGTTCTCGCCCAACCCCCGGCCCCGGCTGCTGCTCCCGCGGCCCCTGCCGCGCCGGAGGCTCCTGCTGCACCCGCCGACAAGATGGCGCCCCCGGCCGACTCTGGCTCCAGCATGGCCACCACGACCCCCAAGAAGACCCACAAGCACCACAGCAGCCACAAGAAGGTCGCCAAGAAGACCGACGCGACCCCGCCGGCGGCTTCTCCCGACCCAGGCAAGTAATAGGCCTCGCGAAAAATTTCGGCCGGTGCGCCTGGCGCGCCGGCTGAAATTCCTTGCCTCCCCCAGCCCGGCCGGCGTAGTGCTCGGGCATGGTCCAGTATGCGCCACATCCTCTGCCGGCTTGCGCCCTCGCGCGCTGCCGCGGCGCTGTGCCCTCCCTCCTCCTTCGACTTATCGGCCCCTGAGCGGCACCTTCGTCCTGTAGCGTCTTCCTGGCGCCGCGGGCCCGGCGGGCCACTTCAGGGGATGAACCGGGCGCCGCGCGCGCCCGCCCGAAAGCCCGAAGCCGCCCGCGCGACAGAGCGGGCATCCCGAGGACCGCCACCATGACCATAGACCATCCCAGTTTCGGCAAATTGGACGCCGACCGCATCATCGTGTTCGACACCACGCTGCGCGACGGCGAGCAATCGCCCGGCTTCTCGATGAATCTCGATGAAAAGATCCGCCTGGCCGAAGCCCTGGCCGAGCTCGGCGTGGACGTCATCGAGGCCGGATTTCCGATCGCCTCACCGGGCGATTTCGAAAGCGTGCAGGCGATCGCGGACGCCGTTCGCGGTCCGGTCATCTGCGGCCTGGCGCGCTCCGCCCCGGGCGACATCATCCGCGCGGCCGAGGCCATCCGCCCCGCCGAGCGCAGCCGCATCCACACTTTTATCAGTACCAGCAAACTGCACATGAAGCACAAGCTGCGCATGGAGCCCGAGCAGGTGCTGCAGGCAGTCACCGCCTCTGTCACCCTGGCGCGCAATTTCACTGCCGATGTGGAATGGTCCGCCGAGGACGGCAGCCGCACCGAACACGATTTCCTGTGCCGCTGCGTCGAGGCGGCGATCGCCGCCGGCGCCACCACGATCAACATTCCGGATACGGTAGGCTACGCGGTGCCCGAAGAGCTCGGTGCGATCTTGGCAAGGCTGCGCGAGCGCGTGCCGGGCGCCGACGGCGTGGTGTTTTCCGCGCACAACCACAACGATCTCGGCCTGGCCGTCGCCAACACGATCGCCGCCATCCGCGCCGGCGCCCGCCAGGTCGAGTGCACCATCAACGGCATCGGCGAGCGTGCCGGCAACGCGGCGCTTGAGGAAATCGTCATGGCGCTGCGCACCCGCCACGACGCGCTACCGGTGCAGAACGGGATTGTTACTGAAAGCATCCTGCGCACCTCGAAACTGCTGGCGACGATCACCGGCTTCGACGTGCAGCCCAACAAGGCCATTGTCGGCCGCAACGCGTTCGCCCACGAAAGCGGCATCCACCAGGACGGCATGCTGAAGAACGCCCGAACCTACGAAATCATGACACCCGAAAGCGTCGGCTGGACGCACACAAGCCTGGTCATGGGCAAACATTCCGGCCGCGCCGCGTTCCGCGACAAGCTGCGCGCGCTCGGCTACGGCGAAATCGGCGACAACGCGCTGAACGACGCATTCCGCCGTTTCAAGGAAGTCGCCGACCGCAAGAAGATCGTTTACGACGAGGACCTCGTCGCCCTGGTGGACGACGAGGTGATGCGCGACCATGACCACATCAAATTCGTGGCACTCGACGTGCACGCCGGCTCGCGTGGCCCGGCGCGAGCGGAATTGTCGCTCGACATCGATGGTGTCACGCAATCATCGACCGCGGAGGGCGACGGCCCGATCGACGCCACGTTCAACGCCATCCGCGCGCTATTCGCGCACGACGCCAAACTTGTGCTGTTTTCCGTGGGTGCCGTCACCGAAGGCACCGACGCCCAGGCCCGCACCACGGTGCGTCTGGAGGAGGGCGGCAAGATGGTCGACGGCCAGGGCGCCGACACCGATACGATCGTGGCGTCCGCCCGCGCCTACGTGCACGCACTGAACAAGCTGCTGGTAAAACGCCGGCGCACCGAACCGGTCGCCATGAGCGCGTAAGGAAAAGCCAGGGCTCCGCCACCGACCTGTCACGCCGGGGACAAGTCGTAGGGTGGGTTGCTCTTCGCAACCCACCAGCTTAACGAAATGACCGGCCGTCGCAGCCCCAGCCGCGTCGCTCAGTACCCGTAGCCCGGAGGTGGCGGCGGAGGCGGGGGCGGCGGATAACCAGGCTGCGGCGCATAGCCGGGCGGCGGCGCGTAGCCAGGTGGCGGCGGGTAGTAGCCCGGCGGCGGCGGCCGTGGCGTTGTCGCCGCGCCACCCACGGCGCCGAGCGCGACGCCGGCAAGAGCGCCGCTCGCCGCACCGTGCCCACAGCCGGCAACGCCGCCGATG
>JAATGE010000131.1 GCA_015654825.1 Rhodospirillales bacterium | reverse complement strand
GCCATCCCGGCGCCTGGTGCTGCGCGCGCCGCCGGCGGTGATCGCCGCACTACAGGCGGATCCCGGCGCCCTGGCGGACATTGCCCATGTGACGACGCACAAGCTGGTGCTGCGCAGCGAGCCCGCGCTGCCCGGCGTTACCTGCCTGATCGAGGATAGCGATGCCTGAGCCCACCTGCCCCATTTGCCACCGGACGACCGTGCCGGAGTTCCGGCCGTTCTGCTCGCGGCGCTGCGCGGACGTCGATCTGGGGCGGTGGATTACCGGCCAGTACGTGGTGCCGGGGAGCGAGAGCGATGACGACGAGGCCGCGGACGACGAGAGCTAAGGGTGCGGGGACGCGCTTGATATGGCGGGAGGGCTGGGCTAAGCGTCCCGCCTCCAACGGCGCCCAGGTAGCTCAGTTGGTAGAGCATGCGACTGAAAATCGCAGTGTCGATGGTTCGATTCCGTCCCTGGGCACCATTTACTGTGCGTTCGCTCCGGAACTTGAATCCGCCTTTTTTTTCAAAAAGAAGTTCTTTCTTGAAAGAAAGAACCAAAGAACTTTGGTTCATTTGGTTCCCCGCAGCGCTATGTCCTGCGCCAGTTGATCGGCTGCCTGGGATAGCAGGGTGCTCATGGCGGCGGCCAGGGCGGTGGCGTCGTCGCCTGGCGCGCGCAACTGCAGGGCGATCGGGCGGGCGCTGATCCTGCGGTGGCCGCTCGCGGTCTCGATGGCCATTTCACCGTCCAGGCGCACGACGCCATCGCCGGCGCGATCGAAACGTTGTACGTCGAGGTCTACGCGCAGGTCGGCCTGGGTGCTGATGCCGCCACTCTCCGCGAAGACGCTGCTGCCGGGCAGGCGCTGCGATACGTCTTGGGCCAGCACGCGGCCGATCATGTCGCCGAGCGGCTCCGCCCAGCGCGTGCCGCTATTCACGTCGATGCGGTAGTCGGCGTTTTTGACGACGATGCTGGAACGGTCGAGGTAGCCGGCGAGGCCGGGGCGCCGCACTTCGACAACCACCGGCGGCGTTGCGATCGTTGCGCCCGGAACCGGTTGCAGCGTGAAAATCTGCGGATCGGGCGAGCGGCAACTTGCCAGCAGCAGCAACAGGCCGAACGAAACTCCCTGCGAGCGCCTCATGGTTCCCCTGCCCCCCCGGCGCGGCCGCGGATCAGTGCTTCCGGATGCCGATCGAGAAAATCGGCCAGCAGGCGGATGCTGCGCGCGGCGTCGTTGACCTGATCGAGCAGACGCGAAAGGCTGCGTTGCATATCCGAATTGGCGCCGACGCCGCCTTCGCCGAGCAGGGTGTTGGCACGTGCGAGGGCCTGCTGCAGATCCGCCGATAATTGCGGCAGA
This sequence comes from Rhodospirillales bacterium, assembly GCA_015654825.1. Lineage (GTDB taxonomy): Bacteria > Pseudomonadota > Alphaproteobacteria > Acetobacterales > Acetobacteraceae > CAJCIS01. The sequence continues at coordinate 3,778 of JAATGE010000131.1, read as the reverse complement.
CGTTTCAGCGCCGGCGCCAGGCCTTCGTCGGCGTGGCGTGCCAGGCCCGAAATGTCCGTCAGGGTCTGCGACAGCTTGCGCAGCGCGTTCTGCACATCCGGCCCACTGACCGTGCGGTCCACCGATTTCAGGGTGTTCGCGAGATCGTGGCCGATTTCGTCGAATGGTATCTTGTCGAGCTTGGTCGCGATGTCGCTGATCGAGGCGGTGATGTTGTCGAGGCCGCCGCCCTGGCTCGGCACCACGAGCATATCGCCTTCGCGCCCCAGCGGGCCCGCGGTGCCGGGCACATATTGCAACGCTATCGCCTTCTGGCCGGTGATGAAGTTGCTGCTTTCGAGCACCGCGCGCATGCCCTGCCCGACCAGGGCCGCCACCGCTTCCGCGGGGGCAGTCCTGAGGCTGACATGCGCTTCGGCGAAAACCCGCTCGGGCTGCAGGTCGAACGCGACACGCGCACGCATGCGGCCGGTCGTGGCATCGAGCATCAGGCGCACATCGGTGACGGCACCGATCTGCAGGCCGAATACCTCGACCGGCGAGCCGCGGGCGAGGCCCGAAACGGAGCTGTCGAAGTAGGTTACCAGCGGAATGTTGTCGGCGAGGCCGGCGGAGTCGGCATCGGCCTCGGTGGCGTACAATTTGAATTCATGGTCGGCGGCGCTGCGCGGCGAGGTTGCCATCGAACGCGGTGTTTCGAACGCGACGCCGCCGGACAGCAGGGCCTGCAGCGATTCGAACTCGAGATGGATGCCCTGCGCGCCGAGGCTCAGCGAAACGCCCGACGCGTTCCAGAAATGCGTCGCATCGTGCACGAAACGGTCGAATGGCTTGCGCACGAACACACGGATGCGCACCGGGCCCGACCCGTCGCCGATGTCGTAGTTCAGGACTTCGCCGACCGTCACGTCACGATAGAATACCGGGGTGCCGGGGCCGATCGAACCCAGGCGCGGCGCGCGCACCCAGAATGTGGTGCCGGGCTCGTCCGAGCGCACGCCCGGCGGATCCTCGAGGCCGGTGAAATCGTCGGTCGGTGTGCCGCCGGCGTCGCCCGGATCGACTTCGATATACGCGCCGGAGACCAGCGTCTCCAGGCCGGAAATGTTGCCCGGTGTCAGGCGCGGCCGCACCACCCAGAAATGCGCGTGATCGGTCAGCAGCGGCAGCGCCTCCCGCTGCATGCGCACATGCACGACGACGCGCTTCAGGTCCTTCGAGAGGTGGACATTCTCGACCATGCCGAGGGTGACCGCGCGGTGCTTCACCTCGGTCTGCTGCGCGACGATGCCGTCCGCGGTATCGAAGCCAATGGTAATCAGCGGGCCGCGGTCGGACAGGAAGTTCACCGCCAGATAGAGGCTGATACCGGCGGCGGTGATCGGGACGAGCCAGATCAGGTTGAAGCGCCGGCGGCGCAGCACCGCCTCGGCGATCTTCGGCAATTCGCCCGGCCCGGTCATGACGGTTGCGGCAGCGCGACGGCCTGCGGCGGCGCCGGCTCGGGCCGGGCTTCGGCATGGCCGTGTTGCAACGCCGCATCCCACATCAGCCGCGGATCGAAGCACGCGGAGGCGAACATGGTCAGCACGACCACGGCCGCGAACGCGACGGCGCCGGGGCCGGGCCGCACCGTCGCCACGAACCCCATATGCACGAGGGCCACGAGCACCGTCAGCATGAACACGTCGATCATGGACCAGCGGCCGATCGTTTCTACAACGCGGTAGAGCGCGGTGCGCGGACGCAGCCAGAGGGGGCTGCTGTCATGCGTCATCAGCAGCATGCCGGTGAGACCCGCGAGCTTCATGAGCGGCACCGTCAGGCTGGCGAGGAACACCAGGATCGCCAGCGGCCACATGTTTGCCTCGGCCAGTTCCACGACGCCGTGCCAGATCGTGTTGGGCTCCCCCTGGCCGAAGCGGATGACGTCGATGATGGGCAGGAAATTGGCCGGCAAATAGAGCGTAATGGCGGCCGCGAGCAATGCCCAGGTGCGCACCAGGCTTTGCCGCTTGCGTTGGCGCAGGCGGCGGCCGCAGCGCGGGCACGGCCAGCCGGAGGGCGCCAGCAGTACCAGGCGGCAACAATCGCAGCCGATGCGACGGTGCGCTTCGGGTGGCTCACGCACATGCACGAGGCCACGCGCCTCCAGCGCTTCCCACACCGCCTCGTGGTCCAGTTCCACGTCGGCCGCGACCAGGCACATCATAACGCCACCGAGAGCGTAAAGCGCCGGCCCGACATCGACTTCGGCGATGACCTTCAGCCTGGAGTAGGCGACGAACACGCCGAGCAGGAACACTTCGGTCATCGACCAGGGGCGGATGCGCTCGACGAGGCCGAACAGGAACGGCAGGCCGCGCGGCGGGTTTTTCAGCCGCAGGCCCCACAGGACGGTAACGAGCAGAAACAGCTGCAGCGCCGGCATTGCCACGAGCGTGACCAGCACGACCAGGCTGATGCCCCACATGCCGCGCCGATCGAGTGCCTCGGGGCCAGTAAAGACGGTCGCCCGGTAGGTGTGGCCGATCGCCCGCACATCCAGGAACGGGAGCTGCAACGCCAGGATGAACAGGACTATCGCACCGACGGCACAGGGTAGAGCGCGGGCCAGCGTGTCCCTGGTGCCGTGCCGCAGCGTGGCGCCGCAGCGGGCGCAGCAGGCGCTTTCGCCGGCCGCGAGCGGCGGCACGTGCTGGAACAGGCCGCAATACTGGCACTCGCGCTCGCCGCGCAGGATGTGGGTGTGTTCAGTCATGCGTTGGCCCTCCGCCCGTGCCCGGCGGGCACACAAGGCGGCGGCGGGTCGGTCCGGGACGGGGAGCGGGCTGAAATTCTATGGTGCGGCGCATCTCGATGCATTGGGTAACAAGAACCGGCGCGGCGGCAAGCCCGGCGGGCGGTGAATACGATCGTAGCAGTGCAACGGAATGGCTCCGTGCGGCTTGTGAGAACGCCGCGTTGCAGGCGCCGACGCACGCCCTGGTTGCGCGCGGCGGCGTTTGGCGTTCACTCTCGCCCGGACCAGGAGGTCACCATGAGCACAAAAACCGAGACCGAGACCAAGCGCCCGCAGCCTTTCCTGACAGATGTGAAAACGTTGCGCGAACGCGCGCGCAAGAATCTGGATGGCGGCGTCGTGACATCGACCTACAAGGGCGACGTGAAGCAGGCGATCGAGATCCTGCAGTCCGTGCTGGCTACCGAAATCGTGTGCGTGCTGCGCTACACAATGCATTCGATCGCAGCCTCGGGCATTTCCAGCGACAGCGTGAAGCAGGAGTTCGCGGAACATGCCAAGGAAGAGCGCCAGCACATGATGGAAGTCGCCGAGCGTATCAACCAGCTTGGCGGCACACCGAACTTCAACCCGGAGGGATTGGCGATGCGATCCGCCTCGCAATATGTCGAGGGGGAGAACCTTGTCGACATGATCAAGGAGAACCTGATCGCGGAGCGCATTGCGGTGGACCATTATCGCGAGCTGATCCGCTATTTCGGGGACGACGATCCGGCGACGCGAACGATGCTCGAGGGCATTCTGCGGGTTGAGGAAGAACATGCGGACGATATGCACGACCTTCTGGTGGCGCACGAGGGGCGGCCGATGCTTCCGGCCAAGTAGCGGGGCTGCGACGGCGTGGAGCCGCCTGGGTTAGCGGTGCGCGGCGGGGATGTACTGTTCTCGCGCTAACACGTTCGAAAAGGCCAGGGCTCTGCCCTGGACCCGTCACGCCGAAGGCGTGCTGCGCACGACGGGGCCAGTAGGCCCCAG
>JAATGE010000145.1 GCA_015654825.1 Rhodospirillales bacterium | reverse complement strand
GGCCTTTGACAGGTCAAAATTTAAGGCCGTTGGTATAACTGGTGCGGGTGGCCGGACTCGAACCGGCAAGGGGTTTCCCCCGTCTGATTTTGAGTCAGATGCGGTTACCATTTCGCCACACCCGCGCGCCCGCCTTCTACAGTGCCCCGCCCCGCCCCGGCAACCGCCCGCTCCCTCTGGCGCCCGCTCCCCTCTGGCGCCCGCGCCCCGCCCGCGCCATCTCCCGCCCATGGACGACGCCGACGACGAAAAACCCCTGCCCCCCGGCGCCCGCGCCTACATGACGCCCGCCGGCGCCGCGCGCATGCGCGCCGAGCTCCATGAGCTCATGAAGGTCGAACGCCCGAAAATCGTCGAAATCGTCCACTGGGCGGCCGGCAACGGCGACCGCTCGGAAAACGGCGACTACCTGTACGGCAAGAAACGCCTGCGCGAAATCGACCGCCGCGCCCGCTTCCTCGGCAAACGCCTCGAAATCGCCGAAGTCGTGGACCCCGCCGCGCAAACCAACCGCGACCGCATCTTCTTCGGCGCCACGGTCACCTTCGTCAACGATAACGACGTGCAACGGACCGTCACGATCGTCGGCGCCGACGAAGCCGACCTCGCCCGCGGCGAAGTCAGCCTCTACTCCCCGATCGCCCGCGCCCTGCTCCGCACCCGCGTCGGCGACGCGGTCGTCATGCACGGCCCCGCCGGACCCGAAACGATAGAAGTCGTCGGCATTTCGTATCCGGAAGACCCGCCCTGCCAAGGACCCGTTACGCCGTAGCGCCTGCGCCGCCCCGGGTTAGGCTTCGCCGACCGGGGGCAGAGCCCCATAGGCGCCAACACAAGGTCAGGAAGGCCAGGGCGCTGCCCTGGACCCGCTGGGGACAAGTCCCCAGACCCCAATTAGCGCTGCGCGGCTTTTCATCGGCTCCCCGGCGAAGCCATTACGACATATGGCTTTCTGGTCTTCGCCGTTCCCCCCAATGAACGGGGGTCTGGGGCCTCAGGCCCCAGCGGGTCCAGGGCAGAGCCCTGGCCTTCCCTTCCGCCAAAGCATCCCCCAAAAAATCAAAGCGTGCCTACCGAGCTCTTGGTGATCTTGGCGTTTGGATCTTCTTCGCCCCGCAACCCCGCCCACCGCGCCGATACAGCGCCCAAAATCATCCAGGCAACGGAATGAATTCCGTTGCATCCCCGGGAACCAGCCCAAACCTGCCGCTGCGCCAATCGTCCTTCGCCTGTTCGATCCGCCCCAGATCCGAACTGACAAAATTCCACCATAAATGCCGCGGCCCATCCAGCGGCTCGCCACCCACCAGCAGCACCCGGCTATCCGCCCGCGCCCGTAACGTCACCGCATCCCCAGGCCGCAACAGCAGCAGCAGCCGCGGGCCAAAAACCTGGCCCTCGACCTCGATCTCCCCGCTCAGCACATAGGCGGCCCGCTCCGCATGTTCGTCCGGCAACGGCAGCGCCGTGCCCGCCGCCAACACCGCATCGACGTACAATGTCTGCGAAAACACCGTGACCGGCGCGGTCTCGCCATAGGCGGTACCCGCAATGACCGTCACCGCCACGCCGGTGTCGACAAGATGCGGCAATGTGGCGCCCGGATGGTGAAAAAAGCCCGGCGCCGCCTCCTCATGCGCGCGCGGCAGCGCCACCCAGCTCTGAATTCCCTCCATGCCGCGCTCGATCTGCCGCTCGGTCGCGTCCGACCGCTCGGAGTGGGCAATGCCACTTCCCGCAACCATCCAGTTCACGTCGCCGGGCCGGATCGGTTGCGCGCTCCCGAGCGTGTCCCGATGCAGAATGCTGCCCTCGGTGAGATACGTCACCGTGGCCAGCCCGATATGCGGATGCGGCCGCACATCCAGCCCCTCGCCCGCTTGGAACCGCGCCGGGCCCATATGGTCGAAGAACACGAACGGCCCGACCAGGCGCCGCTTGGCGCTCGGCAGCGCCCGCCGCACCGAAAACCCGCCCAGATCCTTGCTGGACGGCTCCACCACCAGGACCACGGCGCCGCGCGGGCGCCCGTCCGCGAGCGGCAAATCCGCAAGAAAACTCATGTAGCGGCCTCCGGTTGCATAAGGGGCGCACATCAAGGGCAGGAAGCAGCCAGGCAGTCCAGCCCAGAAAGACCAATAAAATAAGGCCAGGGGCTCTGCCCCTGGACCCCACTGGGGCCGTAGGCCCCAGACCCCATTTCATTTGTTCCGAGACTGCCATCGGCTGCGAGCCAGTGGACCAGACCTAGGATTTAGGGCCGGGGGCAACCTGCCCCGACCATACCACCTGCTAATGCCGAACACCGTCCCGTCGTTGTTGCTATCGCCACCTTCCCCGGTCGCACCGAATATGTTGCTGCCGTTCACAACGATCGAACCAACGGGGCCGGAGCCGTCCGTGCCGCCGGCGAAATTCCACAACACCGTCTGCGTCCAGGGACCGGATAGCGTCGGGCTGAGCTGATAGACCACACCGTTGCCGCTGGCGCCGCCGGAGGCGGCCACGCCGATCACATTGCCGGCCGCGTCCAATGCCAGGTTGGTGGGCCCGCCCCCATCCGCACCGCCGGTGAACTGGTACAGCAGCGAGAACTTCCAGCGGCCGCGGACCTTGTCACCACCCGCGGGCGGGCTGAGCTTGAAGACCACGCCTTGCTGATAGCTGACGCCGCCGCCCGTGGTGGTGCCGTAGAGATTGCCGGCCGCGTCCATGACCAGGGTATTGTCCGGATTGATGCCGTCATTATCGTTGAACGAGTGCAGGATGGTTTCGTGCCAACCTTTCCCATCCTTGCTCATCATGAAGACAAGCCCATTTTCCGCGGCGCCATATCCGCCATATGGCGCGGTTCCAAACAGATTGTCGTTCTGATCCACAACCAGGTTGCCATCCGGGAACAATTGCACACGGTTCTGGCCGCGGCACTGCCGCCAGACAAGATCGCCCGGCTGCAACGTGACGGCGCGCTACTGACCGAAACCGGCGCCTGGGCCCTCGTCATGGGCGCGTAGTGCGCTGGGGCAGAATAGATCGAGGTTGGCGCAAGGAAAGGCCAGGGCTTTGCCCTGGACCCGTCATGCGCCAGCGTGCTTCGCACGACGGGGCCAGTAGGCCCCAGACCCATTCATTGGGGGGAACCGCGAAGCCTGAAAAACCGTGGCTGGTACTGGCTTCGCCGGGGAGACGATGAAAAGCCGCGCAGCGCTATCGGGGGTCTGGGGCCTCCGGCCCCAGCGGGTCCAGGGCAGAGCCCTGGCCTTCCTTACCTCAACTACCCCGAATCCCCCGCCCGCCCCGGCGACAGGCGCTTGATAAAATTCGTCGCCTCCCGCACGTGCCCCGACCCAATCAGGCACTCATCCAGCACGTTCGTGCCGCGATGCACGATGCTGCGCACCGCGTCGCACTTCAGCCGCTCGCCCAGCGTTTCCAGCTCATCGACCATGGCCCCCACCACGGGCGTCGGATCGAGGATATCCACCGCGACAAAATAATCCGCCGTCACGACGCTGCCGAGTGCCAGGTCCTCGTGGCATCGATAGCAGAATAGCCCGCTCGGAAACCGCTGCCCGTCCCGCGTCGCCACCATGATGCCGGCGCGCGAGGAAGCGGGCCGGGTGATCTGGCGCACATAGTTCAGCCAGCTCGTCAGATCGACATCCGGCTCCAGCTCCCGGATCAGCGGGTACGCGCTGCGGGCATCGTCGCCGGAAAGTGGGTGGACGTTGAATTTTTGCATCGGATAACCCGGTTTCGCTCGCTGGCGGCACTCTGCGTGCCCGCGGTCCGGTCATACCTTGATGTGAATCAAGACGAGGGTCGGCAATCCAAGGTTAAAACTTCCATACGGGCCCGCCAGGGCAACGCCGTGCTGGTTTGCTTGCGATACCGGGGAGGTTGCATGAACATCGAACAGCGCCACGGCGTGAACGGGGCGGCCATGAACGGGCCGGCCATCAACGGAGCAGGCTCGCGCGGACCGGACCCGTGCGCCAACTGCGATGCCCGTCCGCACAGCGTCTGCGCCGCCATCGACGACACCGACCTGCAGCGCCTGGCGTCCGTCGCCGTAGTGCAGCACTACGAGCCTGGGCAGAGCTTCATCGTCGAGGGCGATCCCGCCGAATTCTTCTTCAACATCACCGGCGGCACCGCGCGCCTCTACAAGCTGCTGCCGGACGGCCGCCGCCAGATCACCGGTTTTTCCCATCAGGGCGATTTTCTCGGCCTCGCCGTTTCGAAGACCTACGGGTTTTCCGCCGAGGCCATCGACCGCGTGCATCTGTGCCGTTTCAGCCGGCCGAAAATGTACTCGCTGCTGGCCGATTTCCCCGCCCTGGAAAAGCGCCTGCTGGCGACGGCCGGCAACGAACTGATGGCGGCCCAGGAACAGATGCTGCTGCTCGGCCGCAAGACCGCGCGCGAGCGCCTGGCCAGCCTGCTGATCCGGCTCAGCGACGAACCCGCCCGCTGTGCGCCGCCGAAAACCCGCATCAACCTGGCCATGACGCGCACCGACATCGCCGACTATCTCGGCCTCACCATCGAGACCATAAGCCGCACCTTTACCCGCCTGCGCACCGATCGCCTGATCGGTCTGCCCTCGATCGCCGAGGTGGTCATCCTCGATCGCCCCCGCCTGGCAAAAATCGCCGACGGCGACGAACTCGACGCCTGACCGGCCCGCTGCCCTTCGTTACGTACCCGCCATTACGCTCCCAGCGCCGTGCCGGTCACCGGCTCAACCCACGCCATGTGATCCTCGACCGCCTTGCAGCCCGGCGTGTTCTCCGCCGCCACCCGCAACGCCGGCCGAATGGCCTCGTTGAAAATCACCCCGTCCAGCGTCACCACGCCATCGCGCACCGCAACCGTGACGTTGTGCGAGTTCGCCCATTTTGCCTGGGTGAGTTCCGCCACCAGCGCGGTCTCGATCGCGGTATCGCTGACGTTCTGCGGCGGCTGCTCCTTCTTCAACGTCTCGGCCAGCAAACGCACGATATCCGCGCGGCTCACCAGCCCGACCAGCGCGTCGCCGCGCACCACCGGCACGCGCTTGATGTGCCGGCGCTCGATCAGCTTGACGATATCGGCGAGCGGCGTGTCCTCCGTGACGGTCACCACCGTTTCGGTCATGACATCGCGCACCGTGCGGCTGTGCGAGCGCACATAATCGTCGGCCAGGCGCCCCGGCCCGAGCAGCAGGTCCAGCCACCCTGAATGCGGCTTTTCGGTGCCGGTTTCGAACCGCCGCAGCAGGTCGCCCTCGGTCACGATGCCCATCAGGCGCCCGTCATCATCCACCACCGGCAGGCCGCTGATCCGGTCAGCCACCATGCGGGCGGCCACCTCGGCGATTTTCGTATCGGGACGCACCGTGCCAACGGTGCGCGTCATGATGTCCTTTGCCTGCATGATAGGCTCCTTCCGGTCGATCGCTTTCTACCCGCCGAGGCCGCCGTCGGCGTTGACGCAAGTCAAGTTAAGGAGAGCGGCCTTGGAACGCCAGGGCGGATGCTCAGGCCCGAGGGAAGGTTAAAAAAGCACTTCTTTTTGAAAAAAGAAGCAAAAACTTTGGTTAGTCGCTCCTCGTTTCGACGACTTCGGCCAGGTCGGGAAACAAGGCCGCCGCTTGCGCCACCTCGGCCGGCGAAATCGCCCGCAGCCTCTCCATTTCATGCAGGATGCGCACATTGCCGTGGCGTGCGATCGCATCGCGGTTGCCCGCCGACGCATCGCCAACCAGCACCACGCCGGCGACGCGCAGCCCTCGGCCGCGCAAAACCTCCAGGGACAGCAGCGTGTGGTTGATCGTCCCTAGCGTCGTGCGAGCTACCAGCACCACCGGCAATGCGAACCTCGCCATCAGGTCCACCATCAGCGCCCCGCGCCCGAGCGGCACCAGCACGCCGCCGGCGCCCTCGACAACGATCGGCCCCGCCACCGCGGGCAGCTCGAAATCCGCCAGCGAAACGGTGACATTCTCCCGCGCCGCCGCCGCCTCCACCGAAAGCGGCGCGCCAAAAGCAAACCGCGGCGCATGCCACCGGGTCCGATCTCGCCCGGCCAGCCGCGCGACCGTTTCGGTATCGCCGGCCTCCTCGGCAAGCCCGGTCTGCGCCGGCTTCCAGTAGTGCGCGCCCCAGCGCCGCACCAGGCACGCGCACACCACGGTCTTGCCCACCCCGGTGTCCGTGCCTGTCACGAACACGCCCGCCGTCATCAGGCCGCCATTCGCCGAAGCGGCCAGCACGCACGCATTTCGTCCACCAGCTTTTCAATCGCCGCCGCATCGTGCGCGGCCGAAAGCGCGAAGCGAATCCGGCTGGTGGCCGCGGGCACCGTGGGCGGGCGGATCGCCACCGCCAGCACGCCGCGCGCCCGCAACGCATCCGCCAACGCCAGCGCCGCCGCCGCATCGCCCACCAATGCCGGAACGATCTGCGTCGTCGAGCCCGCCGTATCGATGCCGATCCGCGCGAACCCCTCCCGCACCGCATCCGCGTGCGCCGCCAGCAACGCACGTTCGCCATCCATGCCCGGCACCAGATCGAGCGCCGCATCGATCGCCCCCAGCACCGGCGGCGGCGGCGCCGTCGTGTAGATGAACCCGGCACACGTGTTCTGCAGGAAATCGATCAGCGTGCGGCTGCCGGCGACATACGCCCCGAAACTGCCCAGCGCCTTGCTGAACGTCCCCATCGCCAGATCGACGCCCGCAACGCCCGCCGTCAGCCCCATTCCCCGCGCCCCAAGCACCCCCGTCGCATGCGCCTCGTCGATATACAGAAACGCGTCGTGCTCCGCCGCCAGCGCGCCCAGCGCCGCAATGTCGGCGCGATCGCCGTCAATCGAAAACACGCTTTCGGTCACGATCAGCCGCCTGCCCGGCAACCCCGCCCGCTCCGCCAGCAATTCCGCCAGGTGCCCCGCCTGATTGTGCCGGAACAGCACCGGCTTCACCCCGCCCAGCCGCGCCCCATGCACCAGGCTGGAATGGTTGAGCTCGTCGGCAAACAGCAGCGCATCCGGCCCGGCAAACCGCAGCAGCGTCCCAAGCACCGACGCATTCGCCTGCCACCCGCTGGCGAGCAGCATCGCCGCCTCATGCCCCTTCAGCCGCGCGACCCGCGCCTCGATCGCCGCATGCGCCTCCAGCGTGCCGCACACCAGCCGCGAGGCCCCCGCCCCGGTCCCCAGCCGCGCGCCATAAGCCGCCGCCCGCTCCGCCAGCAGCGGATGCCGCGCCAACCCCAGGTAATCGTTCGACGAAAAATTCAGCAGCGGCCGTCCATCGCGCACCACGCCCCCCCGCCCCGCCGGCACCACGGGCACCGTAGTCCGCCGCAGTCCAAGGGATTCGCGCCGGTCCAGCTCGGCCGCAAACAGGTCATCAAAGCGAGGCACAACGCCGCATGGGGCGCGACAGGGCCCGCACAGTCAAGGCAGGCAGCGAAGGCCAGAGCTCTACCCCGGATCCGTCAAGCCGGAGGCGTGCTGCGCACCCCGCTGATGGCGGAGACCGTACGCCCAAAAGCCCCGCCGTCGCCAAAAGCCGTCGCCACCGCCTTCGGGGGAGAGGGTTTGGCCCCCCCGGGGGCTACCAGGATCGCCTCCCCCACGAAGCGATTAACCCGCATGAACGGTCCAGGCTTCGCCGTTCCCCCCAAATAACGGGGGTCTGGGGCCTCAGGCCCCAGCGGGTCCAGGGCAGAGAGCCTGTGAATTTTTGACCAGCAGCAGATACAACTTGCGGAAACGGCCGAGCTAAACCGGGCATGCCGGGTTACGGCGGCACTGGCTAGCCCAAAGGCCCCAAAAAACAGCCGAAAAACGCGCTTTTTTGCCGGTTGCCCACAGCTGAAGACGGACTGGCAAAAAATCACAAACTCAGAGCCCTGGCCTTCTTCGCTTGCCTTAGCTAATTGCCCGCATTATATTCCAGTATAACTCAAAGTCAAAGCACGATGCACACGACAACGCTTCGAAAGGTCGGCGGCTCGGTCATGCTGGCCTTGCCGCCTGCCATCCTCGATCTGCTGCAGCTGCAGGCCGGCGCCACTGTCGGCGTCACCGTCAATGACGGCCGCCTCACCATCGAACCGCGGCCGCGGGCGCGCTACACGCTCGCCGAATTGCTCGCGGCCTCCGACTATTCCGATCCGCAACCGCCCGGGCAGCGCGAGTGGGTTGATGCGCCGCCCGTCGGCAACGAGCCGCTATGAAGCGCGGCGACATATACCTGGTGGCGCCGGACCCCACGACGGAACGGGAGCAGCGCGGCCACCGCCCCGTGCTGGTCATTTCGCCAACCGAGTTCAACGAGGCCACCAAACTGCCGGTTATCCTGCCGATCACCAATGGCGGCGAATTCGCCCGACGCATCGGATTCGCGGTTGCCATCTCCGGCATCGCCACGACCGGCATCGTGCGCTGCGACCAGCCGCGTGTGCTGGACGTGGGCGCACGTCACGGCCGCAAGGTGGACACGCTGCCGCCGGCGATCCTGGAGGAGGTTCTGGCCCGCGTAGCGCCCATCTTCGCCTAGCCGACGCAGCCCGGGCGCCGCCCGTGACAATCTGGCGCATGCCCCGCGCCGCCGCGGCTGATATGGGAGACGGCGGGAACCCGGGGTCTGGTCTCGTCCGTGAAAACGCTTTTCGCCCTAACGATCCTCGCGGCGGCCGCCATGGCGGCCCTGCCGACGCGCGCCCCGGCGCAAACCGCCGACGACACAGGCTCAGGCACGCAACAGCCCATGGGCGGATCGCGGGGCCATCACGGCCACAGGAACAAGCAGCAGGACACGGCCGCCCCGGCACCCGCGATAACTCTGCCGAAGCTGCAGCCCGATCCGCGGCAACGCCTCGATATCGGCGCCCTGTTCTGTGACACGGAGGCCGAACTGCGGCAGCACCAGGCGGCGATCATGGCCCGCATGGCCGGCCACGAGACGCCGGAGCCCGCCGGGTGCAAAATCGTGCAGCAGATGCAGGCCGTCAGCGTGCTCGATCGCCACGGGCCCGCACGCACCCAGGTGCGCCTGCGTGGCCAGGCCGAACAGGTGGGCTGGACCGACGCCCTCATTCCCGACGAACAGACCGGCGCGCGCTAACGAAGGACCCGCGCGCTAGAGCGTGATAGGTTGAGGTTGACTGGCTTCGCCGACCAGGGGCTCCGCCCCCTGGACCCCCGACGGCGTGCCGCCGCCTGCGTTAGCAGCTGCGCGGCGGGAATCTTCTGCGTGGTCATAGCGGGCTGCAGGCGCCGTAAATTGGCTCAGTATCAGTGCCAACATCGGAACAAATAAAATTGGGGTCTGGGGACTTGTCCCCAGCGGGTCCAGGGCAGAGCCCTGGGCT
>JAATGE010000616.1 GCA_015654825.1 Rhodospirillales bacterium | reverse complement strand
GTCGCCGACCGGGGGGTGCTGGCGGTGCTGGAGGCGGACGCCCGCGCGCTGCGGCGGCTGGAGGCGGAGGCGCGCCGGCTCGGCGCCGGTGCGGAGGTCGATCCGCAATTGCGGCTGGCGGCCGCGGCGGTCTCTGGGCGGGCCGATATGGCGCCGATGGATCGGGCGCGGCTCGTGGAGATTTTGCTGGGGTCCCGGGTCGCGATGCGCGAGATGCAAAAGAAGTAGAAGGCCAGGGCTCTGCCTTGGACCCGCTGGGGACAAGTCCCCAGACCCCATTATTGGTCGATCAGGCTCATGCAGGTGAGGGCGGCTTCGGCTTTCTGGAGTTCGGAGACGTCTAAAACTATCAGGTCGTAGCCGCGCGCGGCTAGTTGCGCTTGGGTGCGGGGGGTGCCGGCGCATGCAAGGAGGCGATCGCCTAGCCGCAGCGTGTTGGCGGCCCAGGGCTCGGCGGGGTCTACCGCCAGGCAGCGCAGGGCGGCGAACGGGGTCGTGTCGATCCAGGCGGGGTTGACCAGCATGGCGGGCTCGCCCGTGGCGTCCGGGCCCAGCCAGGTCGCCGCGGATTTCAGGTGCAGGCACGCGCCCAGCTGCACCGGCACGACTTCGAAGCCCATTGCGCCTACGCACTCGCGCAGCGCGCCGATGCCCGCGTCGTCGGTGCGGGCGGAGCGGCCGACATAAAGCTTGCGGCCGACGCGCAGCACGTCGCCGCCATCCAGACGGCCCGCGGCCAGGCGATGCACCGGGAAGAACCCGGCCAGCGCCTGCGCCGTGCTTTCGATTTCCAGCGCGCGGCTGGCGGCGCCGGGGCGCGTCATGACGGCCACGCCGTTCAGCAGCAAGGCGGTGTCCTCGACGAAAACGCCGTCCGGCGCTTCCGGCATGGACGGCAGGCGGCGCACCTCGCAACCGGCGTCGCGCAGCGCCTGCTCATAGCGGGCATGCTGGGCCTCGGCGCGGGCCAGGTCGATCGGCAGGCGATCGAGGTGGGTCAGGGCGCACTCGGCCAGGCGCGGACCGACCGCGCGGGTGTAGGCGATGGGCACGAGCGGGTCCTTCCGCCGATGGGTTGCGCGGCACTTCGGATGCGGACACATGGGTAGCGGCCCGGGCCGGCGCTGTCATGCCGGGGGCCGGCTAGGAGCCGTGCGGTTTGAACATTTACAGCGTGCCATTTCCGCTGGAAGGCATGGCGGGCTCGTTCCTGCTGGCGTTTCCGGCGTTGTTCTCGATCGTCAATCCGCTGGGCGGCGCGCTGGTTTTTGCCCAGGTGCTGGCGCATCGGACCTCGGCGGAGCGGCATTTCCTGGCCGGCAAGGTGGGTCTCTACTCGCTGATCGTGCTGCTGGTTTCGCTGTGGGGCGGCAGTTACGTGCTGAATTTCTTCGGCATCAGCCTCGGCGCGCTACGCGTCGGCGGCGGCCTCGTGGTCTCGGCGCGCGCCTGGCAGTTGCTGGAGTCGCCGGAGGACACGGAGGCGCGCAAGGAACAGCAGGCGCAGCCGGCGCGGCTGTCGTCGGACGCCGCGTTCTATCCGCTGACCATGCCGCTGACGACGGGCCCCGGCGCCATTTCGGTCTCCGTAGCGCTGGGCGCGGAACGGCCGACCGTGGGCGACGGCCTGGTGCCGTTCATGCTGGGGCTGAGCGCCGCCGCCGCCGGGATCGCGTTGCTGGTGTGGGTGTCATACCGTTACGCCGACACGGTCATTGCGCAGCTTGGCAATGCCGGCTCCCGCGTGCTGACGCGCCTGGTAGCATTTCTGCTGCTATGCATAGGCATGCAGATCATAGTGAACGGGGTTGAGGATCTGGTAGCCAACTTCCTGGCCACGCACCGAATAATGCCAGCGTAACGAGGGTCAAATTAACAAAAGTTTTTTGGTTCTTTTTTTCAAAAAAGAACAGACTTCTTTTTGAAAAAAGAAGCAAAAACTTTTGTTTATTGTTCCGGGGCTAATCGGGCGGGTTCAGAGCGGGGGTGGAGGGCGCGGGGTTGACGCAGGAGCAGGTGGCCGTGCGCATGCAGACATCGCAAACGGTCATTGCGCGGCTGGACAGCGGCCGCGGCAAGCCGTCGACGCGCATGCTCGAGCGGTTTGCCGAAGCCACCGGCACGCGCCTGCGCATTGTTTTTGAGCCGGCGGTGGTGGGGTAGGAGGTGGTGGGCTGCGAAGGGCAACCCACCCTACGGCTTGCTGTATCGCCGGGCGGCATGGGGGGCTACGCGGCTTGGCGGCCGAGGGCGCGTAGCGCGGCTTTGGGGTCGCGCGCGAGGATGCGGAACAGGGCGATTGCGGCCGGTTCCATGGTGACGCGGTTCTGCTCCCAGTTGCGCAAGGTGCCGATGGGGACGCCAATGGCGGTGGCGAAGGCTACCTGCGTCATGCCGAGGCGTTTGCGGATGTGGGCGGGGGAGATGATTTCGGCGTCGGCGATGTCCGCGTCTGGGTCCTCGCCGTCCTCGATCATCTGGCGTTGGATATCGACATCGGTGGTGGCGTCGATGCGGCGCTGGAATTCGGCGCGGCGTTCGGGGGTTACGGATTTGGCGATCTGCTCTCGGGTCATGCGCGTAGTTGCCATGCCTGACGCTCCTTTCTCGATGCGGCGCGCGCCGAGATGATCCAGCGCAAGTCGCGGCGGTCGGTGTAGACGACCCAGAAGGCGGCCGTCGGTGGTTTGGCCGATGGCCTTCACGCGGACCTCGCCGCAGTCGCGACGGGCGTCGACGATTTGCAGCACCGGCTGGTCGAATATCTCGCTGGCCAGGTCGAAGCCGATGCCGCGCTCCCGCAGGGTGCGTGCTTGGCCGGGTCCCAACCGAAGTCCACGCTTGGTTTCTACGCTTGAAGCGCAGTTTCGGCAAGGAGCTTGGTGCGTTCTGGGCGTGAGGCAGGGCGGCGGGGCAGCGGCTGACGTTTGTTTGGGTAGGGGCCGGGCAGTCGGTCGGTCGGGCGTGGCGGGAAAGTGGGGTTCGTTCTCGGCCACACAGGAAACATCTGTTTCTTCGGACGATCGAAGCAGGTGTTTCTCCGGCTCGACCTGGCGGTGGCCGGCCGCGGTGCGTAGGGCAACCCACCCTATGACTTGCCCCGTTGGATCAAACGATGAAAAAAATGCGTTGACAATGGCGTTGTTTGCCGGCAATTTTGGATGGACCCTGCCGGACTGATTCCATGGCTGTTCCGTCCTATGAAGACGCCCGCCGCATTGTTCACTCAGATCGTGAGCGGAAGATCGCCAGCGCGGTTGGGGCGGCCTGGGGCGATTGGGAGACCTGTCCGGAGCGTGGCAAATACAGCCGGTGGCCGCGCACGAGGGCCAACATGGTTTTTGAGCGAGTTGCCGACCGTCTCATTGAGCAATTCGCGGGCGATGCAGGCGTACGTTTCGTCTTTATGGACGAAACGATAAAGATAGACCTTGATGAATTGATTGTGCTGCGCGTTAAAAAGGCAAATGCCCTTGGTTTGGGCGGCAATGTTCAAACGCAGGCCGTCCTAGACTTTGTTGATGCGCAGCCGGACATTCCTGGACTGGACGGCTTGAAGAAATTAGAAGTTGTGTACGTCCTGAATGAGTTGCAGACTGAGATTCGCAGCGTAGTCGTGCAGGCCAGGGACGGTGACATGAAGCTGTATTCCTACCCAATCGACATCGGTAGCGAAGGTACGGGCACAATTCTGCCCCTCCTCGCGTTTCCGCCCCCAGCGCGCACGGGCGGCGAGAGCGGCGACTATGCCGCAACACTCGTCCAGCCAAAGAAGCCCGCAGAGCAGAAGCGCAGCGACGAACCTAAACCTGAGTAATGGGCAGCCACCCAAATGGGGCGCTGCTGCGCGTCGCGCGGCAGCGTAAGGGATTCCCCCAAGGCGAAGCAGCAGCCCGGCTTGCGGTGCCGCAGGTATCACTGTCCCGCTATGAAAACGGCATTAGTGCGCCGGGAGATGACTTCATTTTGCGGGCATCCATATTGTATGAGTTGCCGGCATCGTTTTTTGTTCAGCCTGACGCGGTATTTGGCGCGCCGGTGAGTGTCCACCCTCTATGGCGAAAGAAACATGATGTGACGGGTCGCGAGCTTGACGCGATTGTCGCCGAATTAAACATCCGAGCCATGCATTTAAGGCGCCTGCTTGATGCGGTAGAATTTTTACCGCGAGCGAATATTCCGCGCCTTGATCTCGAAGACTATGGCGGCGATG
>JAATGE010000640.1 GCA_015654825.1 Rhodospirillales bacterium | reverse complement strand
GAGCGCGCCGCGCGCCTGCTTCCGGGCGGCGTCCCTGATGGAGCGGCCGGACGCGCCGGGCCCGCTGCGCCGCCGGGGCCCGCGGCCCCTGTGGCTGCACCTGATGCTCGCGACGCAACCATCCAGCGCCTGGCAGACCGTGTTGCGGAGCTTGAACGAAGGCTCGGCCTCCTTGCCGAAGGAAATCGCGGGCCTCGCGCCTGACGCCGCGCTGCTGAAGGGCATCGCCGCCTACCGCCGCCACCCCTGGCAGCGCGAGCTTCCCGATCCCCCCGCGATCTGGGCCGAAGGTTCCACCCGCCTGCTCGATTACGGCCCCGCCGACGGCCAGCCGCTGTTCGTCGTGCCGAGCCTGGTCAACCGCGCCTATGTGCTGGACCTGATGCCGGGGCACTCCATGCTGCGCTACCTGGCGGAGCAGGGCGTCCGCCCGCTGCTGCTGGATTGGGGCTTTCCCGGCGAGATCGAGCGCGGTTTTTCCCTGTCCGACTACATCGCCGGTCGCCTGGAGCGCGCTTTGCAATTCGGGGTCGGGCTGACCGGCGGCTCCAGGCTCGCCCTCTGCGGCTACTGCATGGGCGGCCTGATGACCGTCGCCGCCGCGGAGCGCCGGCCGGACCTGATTTCCAGCCTGGTTCTGCTCGCCTCCCCATGGGATTTCTGGGCCACCGGCGCGCAGTCCGCCAAGGACGTGGCGGCATTGCTGCCGGCGCTGGAGCCGGTCTTCACGTTCGGCGGCACCATGCCGGTGGATGCGCTGCAAGTGCTGTTCAGCATGCTCGACCCGGGCAGCGTCGCGGCCAAGTACCGCGATTTCGGCCGGCAGGACCAGGCCAGCCCGCGCGCGCGCATGTTCGTGGCCATGGAGGACTGGCTCAACGACGGTATTCCGCTGGGCGCCCCGGTGGCGCGCGAGACGCTCGGCTTCTGGTACGGCGCCAACACGCCGGCAACCGCGAAGTGGCGCGTGCTGGGGCTGCCGATTCGGCCGGAAAACCTGCGCCTGCCCTGTTTCGTCGCGGCCCCCGGGCGCGACCGCATCGTGCCGCCGGAAAGCGCCCGCGCGCTCGCCGCCGCCATCCCGGGCGCCGAACTGCACGTGCCGCCGGCCGGCCACATCGGCATGGTCGCCGGCTCCACCGCCCGGACCGTGCTATGGGAACGCCTGGCCGCCTGGCTGCGCAACGCGCCGGACACATCGCAAGCTTGAAGCTGGCAGCCGTGCCGCGCTAACACCGCGCAATGCCTGGGCCCCGTGGCGCGACAGGGACGGCTGGGAACACCGGCGGGACGGCCAGTCCACCCATTTCCGGCCATTCCGGTCATTCGAACTGGACTTTTTAATGCCCACGCAAGTTGCCTCGACGATCTACCTGCATATCGGCACCCAGAAGACCGGCACGACAACGCTGCAGACCGTCGGCCGCGAAAACCGCGAGGCGCTGGCCGCCCGCGGCATCCTGTACCCGGAGGCGCCGGGCACCACCAACCATATCGGCCTGACCCTGTACGCCACCGGCGGCCTCGGCAACCGCGACCTGATGCGCGACGCCGGCCTGCGCTCGCCCGAGGACGTCGCTTCCTACCAGGCGGCACTGCCGGGGCGCCTGCGCTCGGAAATCCTCGCCAGCGGGTGCTCCAAGGTGTGGCTCTCGAACGAGCATCTTTCCTCCCGCGTGCGCTACGTGGAGCAGCTGAAACAGCTCGCGGACATGCTGCGCGAACTGGCCGCGGATGTGCGCGTGGTGATCTATCTGCGCCACCAGCCGGAATATTTCCTCAGCACCTACTCGATGATGGTCAAGGCGGGCAGCAACAAGGAAACCCTGCCGCCGCAGTCGGAACGCGAATATTATTACAACTACGAAAAGATGCTCAACGTCTGGGCGGCGGCGTTCGGCGAAAGCGCCATCACGGTGCGGGTATTCGAACGCCCGGTATTGAAGAACGGCGATGTGGTCGACGATTTCTTCGCCATCATGGGCATCGAGCGCGGTCCCGACCTGGTTATTCCCACCGGCCTCAATCCCAGCCTCGATGCGCGCGTGCTGCAGTTCCTGCGCCTGTTCCGCCAGCACGTGCCGCGCTACGTGGATGACGTCCCCAACCCCGATCACGGCGACGTTGCCAAGGCGCTGGAGGCGATTTCCACCGGCCCGAAATTCCGCGTCCCGGCGGTCACGATGCAGCGGATCGCGACGATGTTCGCGCCGTCCAACGCCCGCGTCGCGCGCCGCTTCCTCGGCCGCGAGGACGGCAAACTGTTCGCCGAAATGACCTATCGCGACGATGAGGAAATTACCCAGCTCACCACGGAGCAGGCGGTGGAAATCGCCGCCCACCTATGGGTCTACAAGCAGCGCCAGATCGCCGAACTGCGGACCCATCGGCGCATGCGCCATGGCGGCCTGGCCGCGGGCGGATAGTTTTACGCGGTGCCGCCGTCGGTGATCGCGCAATGCTGTCGGCCGCCGTTGAGCCGCTGCTATTCGATAAATACCACGCCCATTCGATAATCCAGTTACGCACGACCGGCCTTTTGGAGAACGCAGAATGAGCCCAGGCTCCACGTCGCAGCAGGCAGGCAGCACCGACCGGCCGGCCGATGCGGGGGCGGTGCGCGCCCTGCTGAAGGCGGGCAAACTGATCGAAGCGGAGGCAGCCGTCGGCGCGGCGCTGGCCGCTGCCCCGGGCCGCCCCGCGCTGCTGCGGGTCGCCGCCGCGGTCGCCGAGCATCGCGGAGACCTGGAAGCGACACTCGCGCGCTGGGAAGCCGTGCGCGCGGCCGAGCCGGGGGAACTGACGGGTTTCATCGGTGCGCTGCGCAGCCTGCGCAGGCTGGGCCGCATCGACCTGGCCGAGCCGATCCTGCGCGAAGGCCGTGCCCGCCTGTGGGACAATGTGGAATTCGTCGTCATGGCGGCACAGGTCGCCACCACGACCAAGAAGGTGGAGGAAGCGGAGCAGGCTTGGCGCCGCGCTACCGAACTGGCACCGGACAATCCCGAATATGCGCTGTCGGCGGCGATGGCGCTGATCGGGCCGCGCAAGGGCCGCCGCAAGCGGCTGCGCGTGGTCGCGCAGCGGCTGGAGCAGCATCACCAGCAGTTCGCTTCGCACGTCCCGGCGTACACGGCGCATGTCGACGTGCTGCGCCTGATGCTGGCGCTGCCCGATGCCGACCGGCTTTCCGCCGAATGGTGCGCGCGCTTTCCCAACGACGTGAAACTGGCGCTGGCCCGCGCCGGCGTGCACGAGGATCTCGGCCGGCTCGATGAGGTGTTGGCCGAGGTCACCGCGCTGCGCGCCCGCACACCGCCGAGCCCGGAGGTCGAAGCCGCCTATATCCGCGCCCTGTCCGGCGTCGGGCGCTACGCGGATGCGGAGGCGGCGTGCGAAGCGGCGCGCCGCAGCTGGCCGAAGGAACGCGCGGTGTGGCTGGAATATGCGCGCATCGCCTCGCGCCGCGCCGACTGGGCGGAAAGCGTGCGGCGGCTGGAGCAGGCGCGCGAGGCAATGCCGAAGGATGAAGCGCTGGCGCGCGAGCTGCGCACCTTGCGCGCCCAGCTCGCCGACCCGGACAGCGTTCCGGCGCCCCAGCCCAGCGAGGGGCTGTTCGGCCATTTCGAAAGCCTCGGCGGTACCGGCATGGGCTGCGAGTTCGCCATGGTGCAGCGGCGCCTCGGCACCGACGCGCTCGGCCTGCTGCGATGGGCGCGGACCGAGCCGCCGGAAATGATCGCGGCCCTGGACAGCGAATTCGCCGGCGTCGGCGACGAGGAAAACACCGAGCTCAACGCCGTGCGCGTGGCCGCGGACCGCGAGGAATATGTCACGCGCGACAAACGCTACCTGATGGAAAGCCACACCTTCGTGCGCACCGTGGACGCGCCGGCCGACAAGATGTTTCAGCAGACCTGCCGCCGCCTGCGCTTCCTGCGCGGCAAGCTGCTGGAGGATCTGCGGGCGGGCGAGAAGATATTCGTCTACCGCGCCGAGGAACCGATCGAGGACGATGTCGTCGTGGCACTGCACGCCGCCGTCGCGCGCTACGGGGACAACACGCTGCTCTGCGTCATGCGCGCCGGCACGGAGCACACACCGCGCACGCTGCGCGTCCTGGGGCCAGGGATTTTCGTAGGCTATGTCAGCCATTTCCTGCGCGACACCGGCGACCACCGCGGGTCCGACATCGAAGGCTGGACCGCGGTCTGCGCCGAAGCGCACCGGCTGTGGCGGGAGGCTGGGGTGGAGGACGAAGATTAGGCAAGGCCAGGGCTCTGACCTGGACGCTAGGTTAAGGTCTGAAAGGCCAGGGCTCTGCCCTGGACCCGCTTGGGCCAGTAGGCCCCAGACCCCATTTTACTGTTCCGAGCCTGGCATCGGCTGAGAGCCGATAGGCCAGACCCACGGGTTTGCGAGATTGGTACAGATGATTCCCGCCGCGCAGCGCTAACGACCGCGGCGGCACGCCGTCTTGGGTCCAGGGGGCGGAGCCCCTTGGTCGGCGAAGCCACCAGAATTCAGTCAATCGATTTTGTTCAGCGTCCCTGCTCCATCACTTACTCTAATCTGTGTAATCATTCTTAATACCTGCTAATCTGTGTTAGCCCTACCGGATCATCAACAGATAAAAATCCAATTCACCACCATCCAATCAAATAATCTCACCGGCCAGCGAACAATAGAACCAACACCGAGCCGAGCCGATCACACTTTGAGCGGCCCCGTCATCTCCTCCGGCCGCACCCACTCATCAAACTGTTCCGCCGTCAGATACCCAAGGGCCAGCGCCGCATCCTTCAGCGCCGTCCCCTCCCGATGCGCCTTCAGCGCGATCTGCGCCGATTTCTCATAACCGATATGCGGGTTCAGCGCCGTCACCAGCATTAGCGAATTCGCCACATTCTGCCCAATGCGGGCCAGGTCCGGCTCTATCCCCACCGCGCAATGATCGTTGAAGGCCCGGCACGCATCGGCCAGCAACCCGGCGGACTCCAGCACATTATGCAACATCACCGGCTTGTAGACATTGAGCTGGAAATTGCCCTGGCTGGCCGCGAACGCCACCGCCGCGTCGTTGCCGTAGACCTGCACCGCCACCATCGTCAGCGCCTCGGACTGCGTGGGGTTCACCTTCCCCGGCATGATCGAGCTGCCCGGCTCATTCTCCGGAATGCGGATTTCGCCAATTCCGGCGCGCGGCCCGCACGCGTACCAGCGCACATCGTTGGCGATCTTCATCAGCGCGCCGGCCAGCGTGCGCAGCGTAGCGCTGACCGTCGCCATCGCATCGTGCGCCGACAGCGCGGCGAACTTGTTCGCCGCCGAGACGAACGGAAATCCCGTCACCTCGGCCAGGTGCCTGGCCACGCGGTCGCCGAATTCCGGATGCGCGTTCAGCCCGGTGCCGACCGCGGTGCCGCCGATCGCCAGCTCATACAAACCCGGCAGCACGGCGCGGATCGATGCCACGGCGCCATCGAGTTGCGCCACCCAGCCGCCGATCACCTGGCCGAGCGTGACCGGCGTCGCATCCTGCAAATGGGTGCGGCCGATCATGACCACGCCGGCGAACGCCTCCGCCTTGGCGTGCAGCGTCGCACGCAGGATCGCCACCGCCGGCAGCAGTACAAGCTCGATTTCCTCCACCGCCGCGACATGCATCGCCGTCGGAAACGTGTCGTTGCTCGATTGGCTGTGGTTGACATCGTCGTTCGGGTGGATCGGTTTTTTCGAGCCGACCACGCCGCCCGCCAGCTGGATCGCGCGGTTGGCGATCACTTCGTTGGCGTTCATGTTGGTTTGCGTGCCCGATCCGGTCTGGAAAACCACCAGCGGGAATTCCTCGTCCAGCGCGCCGTCGACCACGTCGTCGGCGGCGCGCGATATCAGCGCGACCTTTTCCGGCGAGAGCTCGCCGAGTTCGCCATTGGCGCGCGCCGCGGCGCCCTTCAGCAGGCCAAAAGCGCGCAGCAACCGGCGCGGAAAGCGGAAGCGGTCCACCCCGATCGGAAAATTCTCGATCGAGCGCTGGGTCTGTGCGCCCCACAGCCGATCCGCGGGCACATAGACCGGACCCAGCGCGTCCTTGTCGAGGCGAAATCCGGGGCGGTCGGCCAACTCAACCATGCGGGCATCCTTTCGGCGAACGCCGGCTGGCTACTCCAAGCGCGCGCCCCCGGCTAGTGCGGGCCCGGCCCGCCGTGCATCACGGCGCCTTCGAGCCCGGTACCGGCGGCGAGGCCGTCGGCGGCACCTGGAACACCACATTGCGGGTCGAGTTGGAAATCCAGGTGTGCACCTTGCTCAGGAAATCCATGCCGAGCAGCATGTCGGTGTCGCCCAGCGTTTCGTCGATGATTCCGACGCGTATATTCGCCACCGTCAATTTGCCGATCGTCATCGGCGCCGAGAGATGGCGAACCTCGGCAACCCCGCCGCCGCCTATCCCTGCCGTTTTCAGGCGCCTGTCGGAGGCCAGCATCTCGTCCGTCAGTCCCGTGCGCCGCGCCGCCCTCGCGGTCATGACGGTGTTCGGCGCTCCGGTGTCCAACTGTGCCAGCAAGGTCGCGTCGCCCAGCGTCACGTTAATCCCGATATGGGTGTCGTGCGGATCGCCAGCCATCGGCGCAACATAAAACGGGCCATCCATCAGCACCGGCGGATGCTTGCACGACTCGTCGGTCTGAAACAGCACGAGGCGGTTTCCCAGCAGATCCAGATCGATATCGTAGCCGGTCAGCGGGTTCATGCCGAGCAGATCGGGATCCGGTCCCGCGTTGGCGGCGGGTCGGCCGCTCGGCACCGCGAACCGCATGCCGTTTACCGTCACGTCGCCGATATGTACATGCGGCGCACTCATCATGGAGATTTCGCGCTCGCCACCGACGCCCATCATCTGTTGCGACGAAAACCGGCTGCCGATATCCGGTATCACCCGCAAATCCACGCTGCGGGACGTCTCAACGGATACCATACTGATATAACTGCCGGTATCCAACATCATCGGCAGAGCCTTGCGGCCGATGCGCACCGCAACGAAGATGCGGCCGTGCGCCACTTTCAATGGCAGTTCCGTGACATATTTTATGCTGCATTCGCTGCCGGCGGCAGCGGCCGGCGCACCCAACGGCGCCCCCACGCAGAGCGCCAAAGCCAGTAGGCGAATCACTCGAACAGTGCGTATCATTCCGCTACTATGGCGGTCGTCGAAGCTCCGTCAACCCATTGCACCCCCCCTGCAATTCGCGCCAAACCATCCCGCCGCGACCGGGAACGCTCCACCATGTCCAACGCCTCGCCTGTCACTTTTCGTCGTGCCAGCGCCGACGATGTTGAAGCCGCCATCCCGCTGGTCCTCTCCAGCGGCCCGGAAGCGTTCAACTACGTGTTCGGCACGCCGTCCCGCACCCCCGCCGACTTCCTCCGCGCGGCGTTTCCCCACGGCGGTGGCCAGTTCGGGTTCCGCAACCACGTCGTCGGCGAAATCGACGGAAAACTGGTCGCCGCCGGCGCCGGCTGGACCAGTGCCACCAACCTGGCCTTCCTGCTCGCCGCCGTCGGCCAGTTCGTTCCCTTCTTCGGCGCCCTGGGCTCGCTGCCCGTCGTCGCGCGCGGGCTCCGGACCGAAACCGTGGTGCGCCCACCCGCCGCCGGCGAATTCTACATCGGGCACCTCGGCGTCGCGCCGGACCGCCGCGGCCAGGGCATCGGTGAGGCGCTGATCGCCCACCTGCTGGCGATCGGCGCCGAAACCGGCCTGCGCCGCGCCGTGCTCGACGTATCGGTCGAAAACCCCCGCGCGCAGGCGCTCTACACCCGCCTTGGTTTTCGTGTGACCGCCGAACGCCCCTCCACGCTGCGCCGCGAGGCGGGCTACGTGCCGAGCCACCGGCGCATGGAACGCGCGATTTGACGCGCGGGACCGGGCTCAAAGGCCGGCTACCCTAGCGCCCAGGGGTCACATCGCTTACGTGAGGCCCGCTGACGGCCAGGGGAATTTTCGCTTCATGTCTTTCGGACTGCTGGAACTGCTGTTGCAGATCGGGCTGGCCATCCACGCCTACCGCACCGGGCGGATGAACCCCTGGCTGTGGATCATCCTGTTCCTGCCCGGCCTCGGCTCGCTGCTGTACATCATCCTTGAGCTCGGCCCTGAGCTGATTTCCGGCCGCGCCGCTACGAAGCTGAAGCAGAACCTGGTCGCGACGGTGGATCCGGGCCGCGAGTACCGCACTCTGGCGCGCGAGGTCGAAATTGCGCCGACGGTGCAGAACCGGCTGCGCCTGGCGGACGAATGCATGCGCCTCGGCCGCACCGAAGAGGCTGGCCAGCTCTACGAAGCCTGCGCCACCGGCCTGCACGCCACCGACCCCACGGTTCTCGGCGGCCTGGCGCGCACCCGCTTCGCCAACGGCGACCTGCCCGGCGCCCGCCAGGCGCTCGACGCGCTGCGCACCGAAAACCCGGACTGGCGCCCCGCCGACGTGGCCCTGCTGTATGCGCGCGTGCTCGAAGGCCAGGGTTTTACCGAGGAAGCGCTGGCCGCGCTGCGCGCGCTGGCCGTGACCTACCCCGGCGAGGAAGCGCGCTGCCGCTACGCCGAGCTGCTGGCCCGCACCGGCCGCGCTGCCGAGGCCCGCGCGGAATACGGCGAAATAGTTCGCCGCGTGGACCTGCAGGGGCGCATCTACCGCAAATTGCAACAACCTTGGTATGACGCGGCGCAGCGGGGTATTGCCAACCATGCGCCGCCGGCCATTACGCAAGGAAGGTAAGGAAGGCCAGGGCTCTGCCCTGGACCCGCTGGGGCCAGTAGGCCCCAGACCCCATTACTTAGCCTCGGAACCATAAAATTGGGGTCTGGGGACTTGTCCCCAGCGGGGTCCAGGGGCAGAGCCCCTGGCCTTCTTACTATCGGCTGAAAGAGGATTTCATGGGTTTCAACTGCGGCATAGTCGGCTTGCCGAATG
>JAATGE010000419.1 GCA_015654825.1 Rhodospirillales bacterium | reverse complement strand
TCGAGGAAGGCCACGAGCGCACCGCGGAAAACATCGAGGAAAAGCACCTCTCCGGCGGCAAGCGCGAAGCCGAGGACGCCAGCGCGCGCCGGCGCTTCGTGCTGCAGATCGTGCAGCCCGGCCTGGTCGGCCTCATGGACGGCTCGGTCAGCACGCTGGCCCCGGTATTCGCCGCCGCCTTCGCCACGCACCAGAGCTGGAACGCGTTCCTGGTCGGCCTGGCCGCCAGCATCGGCGCCGGCATTTCCATGGGGTTCGCCGAAGCGCTGTCCGACGACGGCAAAATCTCCGGCCGCGGCACGCCCTGGTTACGCGGCCTGATTACCGGCCTGATGACGACGCTCGGCGGCATCGGCCACACGCTACCGTTCCTGATCCCCGCGTTCTGGACCGCAACCAGCGTCGCCGGCGTTGTCGTGGTGGTGGAGTTGGCAGTAATTTCCTGGATCCGCTGGAAATACATGGACACAAACCCATTCAATGCGACGGTGCAGGTGGCGTTCGGCGGTGCGCTGGTGTTTGAGTTTGGTGTGTTGATTGGAAGTAGTTAGGCCAGGGGCTCTACCCCTGGACCCCGCTGGGGCCAGTAGGCCCCAGACCCTATTTTATTTGCTCCGAGTCTGCATCGGCTGCGAGCGCGCCGCTAAATCCAACCACGCGCCAGACCGTACAGAAGACTCCCGCCGCGCAGCGCGTACCGACAGCGGCGGCACGCCGTCGGGGGTCCAGGGGGCAGAGCCCCCTGGCCTTCTACTTCCGTTGGCAAGCCGCCCAAACCACTTCGGGCGTCGCAGGCATATCCACCACAACCCCATCGAGCGCATCGACGACGGCGTTGATGACCGCCGGCGGGCTGCCGACGGCCCCCGCCTCGCCCGCACCCTTCACCCCCAGCACGTTGGTCACGCACGGTATTTCGACCAGCTCCACTTCGATATCCGGCAAATCGTCCGCCCGCGGCAGCGCGTAATCCATAAAACTGCCGGATAGCAGCTGCCCGCTTTCCGGATCGTATGCGGTGCGTTCCAGCAGCGCCTGCCCCAGCCCCTGCCCCACGCCGCCATGCACCTCGCCGCGCACGATCATCGGATTGATCGCGCGCCCCACATCGTCCGCCACCACATAGCGCAGCACGCTCACCACGCCGGTTTCCGGATCGATCTCAACCTCCGCGATGTGGCATCCGTTCGGAAACGTGTGGGCCGCCACTTTCGTTACGTCCGCGGCGTTCAGCGTTATCGCCTCCAGCCCCGCCGCCGCGCGCCGCGCCTGGTCCGCCGCGAGAGCCAGGATTTCGATTCCCCGATTAGTCCCCGCAACGACGAAATGTCCGTCGGAAAACGCGATGTCTTCGCCCGCCGCCTCCAGCGTCAGCGCGGCCGCCTTTTTGCCCTGCTCGATCACCCGGTCCGCCGCGCCGTAGATCGCGGTTCCCTCGGTGTACAGGCTGCGTGCGCCGCCGGTGCCCCCGCCCATCGGTATTGCATCGGTATCGCCCTGCACGATCCTGATTTTCTCCTCGGGCACCCCGAGCCGGTGCGCCGTCAGCATCACATACGCCGTCTCGTGCCCCTGCCCGGTCGATTGCGTGCCCACGAACACATCGACAAAACCGTCGTCCGCGAAACGGATTTCCGCGCGTTCGTTCGGCGAGCCGCCCGTCGCTTCCAGATAGTACGCCAGGCCAATTCCGCGCTTCCTGCCGCGTGCCTCGCTCGCCGCCTTGCGCCGCGGGAAATCCGCCCACCCCGCCTGCGCCAGCGCCGTATCGAGCACGACCGCGAACTCGCCGCTGTCGTAAACCTTCCCCACCGGCGTTCGGTACGGCATCGCGCTGGAGGGCACCATGTTCCGCCGGCGTAACTCCGCCCGATCGACGCCGATCTCCCGCGCCGCCGTATCGATCAGCCGCTCCACGATGTAGTTGGCTTCCGGCCGCCCCGCCCCGCGATACGCGTCCACCGGCACCGTATGCGTGTAAACGCCCCGCACATCCACGCGGATCGCCTCGAAACCATACACACCCGCCAGCACGCCGCTGCCCGCGTAAGTCGGAATGAACGGCCCGAACTGCGAGAGATACGCGCCCATG
>JAATGE010000292.1 GCA_015654825.1 Rhodospirillales bacterium | reverse complement strand
GAGGCGTGCCTGGAGCTGATGGCGACCGACGCGATCATCGCCATCCAGGACATGGGCGCCGCCGGCCTGACCAGTTCCTCGGTCGAGATGGCGGGAAAAGGCGGTGTCGGTATCGAGCTCGACCTGGACCAGGTGCCGCAACGCGAGACCGGCATGACCGCCTACGAAATGATGCTGTCGGAAAGCCAGGAGCGCATGCTGATGGTGCTGAAGCCGGAGCGCCAGGCGATGGCGCAGGCGATCTTCACCAAATGGGAGCTGGATTTCGCGGTGATCGGCCGTCTGACCGACACCGGGCGAATCATCGTGCGCCACCAGGGCCGCACTGAAGCCGACATCGAGCTGGCCCCGCTCGCCGACCAGTGCCCGCTCTATCACCGCCCTTACAACGAGCCGCCAAAGCCGGCGCCCCTGCCCGTCCCCAGCGACCCGGTCGGCATCGCCGCCGCACTGGAAACATTGATCGGCTGCCCGGACCTGTGTTCGCGCGCCTGGATCTGGGATCAATACGACAGCACCGTCGGCGGCCAGACCGTCAAACGCCCCGGCGCCGCGGATGCGGCCATCGTGCGGCTCGAAGGCACCGAAAAGGCGCTGGCCCTGACCACCGACTGCACCCCGCGCTACTGCGCCGCGGATCCAGAGGCGGGCGGTGCCCAGGCGGTCGCCGAAGCCTGGCGCAATATCACCGCGACCGGCGCGCTGCCGCTCGCCGTCACCGACAACCTGAACTTCGGCAATCCCGAAAAACCGGAAATCATGGGCCAGTTCGTCGCCGCGACGCGCGGCATGGCCGCGGCCTGCACGGCGCTCGATTTCCCGATCGTGAGCGGAAATGTCAGCCTGTACAACGAGACTCAGGGCGTGGCGATCCTGCCCACCCCGGCGATCGGCGGCCTTGGCGTCATCGCCGACGCGGCCGCCGCCGTGGGCCTTGCCCTGGCTCCGGGGCTGGAACTGGTGCTGCTCGGCGAAACGCGCGGCCACCTCGGCCAGTCGCTGTGGCTGCGCGAGATCCTCCACCGCGAGGAAGGTGCCCCCCCGCCGGTCGATCTGGCCGCCGAGCGTCGCACCGGCGACTTCGTGCGCGGCGCCATCGCGGGCCGCCGCATCGCCGCGTGCCACGATGTTTCCGACGGCGGCCTGCTGATCGCCCTCGCGGAAATGGCAATGGCTGGAGGCGTCGGCGTCAGCCTGCTGCCGCCAGACGGAAAGACCGCCCCGCACGCGTTCTGGTTCGGTGAGGACCAGGCCCGCTACGTCGCCGCCACCGCCGATGCCGCCGCACTGGTCGCCGAAGCTAGCAATGCCGGCATCCCTGCCCGTCGCCTCGGCCACGCCGGCGGGGACTGTTTGACACTGCCGGAGGGCACCACCATATCGCTGGCAAGGCTGCGTGAGGTGCATGAGCGCTTCTTCCCGGCCTGGATGGACGCGTAAGGACCCGCCCCATGGCAATGGCTGCCAGTGAGATCGAGGCCCTGATCCGCGCCGCCCTCCCGGACGCTCTCGTGACCGTGGAGGACCTGGCCGGCGACGGTGACCACTATGCCGCGACCGTCGTGAGCCAGGCTTTCCGGGGCCTCACGCGCGTCAAGCAGCATCAACTCGTATTCCAGGCGCTCGGTGGCCGCATGGGCGGCCAACTGCACGCACTGGCCCTTCAAACCTCCGTGCCCAATCAGGAGTCCGCATGACCGACAATGCCGCCCAAACCCGCATCCAGCGCGAAATCACCGACAATCCGGTGATGCTTTACATGAAGGGCACCGCGATGTTCCCGCAATGCGGGTTTTCCGCGCGCGTGGTGCAGATCCTCAACCATCTCGGCGTGCCATTCGCCACCGCCAACGTGCTGGAAGACGCGGCGTTGCGTGATGGCATCAAGCAATTCTCCAGCTGGCCGACTATTCCGCAATTGTACGTCGGCGGCGAGTTCATCGGCGGCTGCGATATCGTCACCGAAATGTTCCAGTCGGGCGAGCTGGAAACGCTGCTGCGGGAAAAAGCTACGGCAGCCTAAATGAATCAAGGCATTTTTCAAAAAAGAACAGGAAAAAGCACTTCTTTTTGAAAAAAGAAGCAAAAACTTTGGTTAATTGTTCCTCGTTCGACGACATCTGTCGGGTTGCCTGACACCCCGCTGCATGTCGCACACCCACGTCATCGGCGGCGGCCTGGCCGGCCTTTCCGCGGCACTCGCGCTGACCGAGGCCGGCCGCGCCGTCACGCTCTACGAAGCAAGCCCTGCCTGCGGCGGACGCTGCCGTTCCTATTTCGACCAGACGCTCGGCTGCCGCATAGACAACGGCAATCACCTGCTGCTGTCCGGCAATCACACGGCCATGGCGTATCTGGAGCGGCTGGGCACCCGCCAGACGCTGGGCGGTCCCGCCAGCCCTGTTTTCCCATTCATGGACCTGGCCCGCGGCACACGCTGGGTGCTGCGCCCCAGCCTCGGCCGCATTCCGATCTGGCTGCTGCGTAAAGCGCGTCGCGTTCCCGGCACCAGTCCACTGGACTACCTGGCGCTGCTCCGACTGGGCCAGGCACGCCCCACCGACACTGTCGCCAACAATCTGCCCGACAATGCTTTGTTCCGCCGTTTCGTGGCGCCGCTCTGCATTGCCGCACTGAATACCCACCCGATCAAGGGCAGCGCCCGGCTGCTCGGCGCCGTCATCGACGAAACGCTGGCGCGCGGCGGCGCTGCCTGCATTCCGCTGTTTCCGCGCCACGGGCTCTCGGAGAGCTTTATCGACCCCGCGGTGGCGCGCCTGCGGGACGCCGGTGCCACGGTGCGCACCGGCGCGGCGATCACCGCGCTGCCGCGCGACGCCGGCCGGGTCACGTCGCTGATCGGCTCGCAGGGTCCGATCCCGCTTGGCCCCACCGATAGCGTCGTGCTGGCCGTGCCGCCATGGAGTGCCGCCGAAATGCTGCCCGAACTGACGGTGCCGGACGAATACCAGGCGATCCTGAATCTGCATTTCCGCATCGATGCCGACCCCGGCGAAGCCGGCTTCTGGGGTCTGGTCAACGCCACCGCGGAGTGGGTCTTCGTCAAGCCGGGCGTGGTCTCGGTCACCATCAGCGCAGCCAACCGGCTGGTCGATCGCCGCGCCGAGGATCTGGCGGCCACCGTCTGGCCAGAGGTTCGCCGGCTGCTGAACCTCCCGCCGACGCTGCCGCCGTGGCGCGTCGTCAAGGAAAAGCGTGCCACTTTTGCCGCCACGCCGGCGCAGAATACCCGTCGGCCGGCGGCCGAAACGCCATGGCAGAACCTGGCGCTGGCCGGGGACTGGACGGCCACCGGGTTGCCCGCCACGATCGAAGGTGCCATCAGGTCCGGCCTGACCGCCGCGCGGGTGCTGGGAGTCGCGGCGTAAGCCCGCACCCGTCACCAGCCGCGAGACCGGATGAACAGCGAGACCATCGACCGCCTGACCGATCTGCAGGATTCCGTTGAACGGGCCGCGGGTGCGCTCGGCCGACGTCAGGCCCGGGACGGCCATTGGCGGTTCGAACTGGAGGCCGATGCGACAATCCCGGCCGAATATATCCTGCTCGAACATTTTCTCGATCGCATCGACGCTGCGCTGCAGGCCCGCATCGCCGTCTATTTGCGCGACATCCAGGGCGCACACGGCGGCTGGCCGTTGTTTCACGGCGGCGCCTTCGATCTTTCGGCATCGGTAAAGGCGTATTTCGCGCTGAAGGCCGTCGGTGACGACATTGACGCGCCGCACATGGCCCGGGCGCGGAACGCGATCCTGGCGCATGGCGGCGCCGAGCGGACCAACGTGTTCACCCGCATCCAGCTCGCGCTATACGGCGAAGTGCCGTGGCGCGCGGTGCCGACCATGCCGGTGGAGATCACGCTGCTGCCGCAATGGTTCTTCTTCCATCTGTCGAAAATCAGCTACTGGAGCCGCACCGTGATCGTGCCGCTGCTAGTGCTGATCGCGAAACGGCCGCGCGCGCGCAACCCGCGCGGCATCCACGTTCCCGAACTGTTTTGCGCCGATCCCTGGCAGATCCGCGATTTCATTCGCGGCCCATACCGGTCCGGCTGGGGGCGCGCCTTCAAGGTGCTGGATGTGGTGCTGAAGCGCGTCGAAATCCTGTTCCCCGCCGCCCTGCGCCGGCGCGCGATCGGGCGCGCCGTCGATTTCGTGACCGAACGTCTGAACGGCGAGGACGGGCTAGGCGCCATTTACCCCGCCATGGCCAACAGCGTCATGATGTTCGATGTGCTGGGTTATCCGCCAGCACATCCGCACGCCGCGGTCGCCTGGCAATCGGTGCGCGCGCTGCTGGTGGATGACGGAACGCGCGCCTACTGCCAGCCCTGCGTCTCGCCGGTGTGGGACACCTCGCTCGCCGGCCACGCCATGGCCGAGGCCGGCTACGGCAGTGCGATTTCCACCGCGCCGGTGGAGGCCGCATGCGCCTGGCTCGCCGAACGCCAGATTCTGGATGTGCGGGGCGACTGGGCCGTGCGGCGGCCGGATGTGTCGCCCGGAGGCTGGGCATTTCAGTACAATAACGCGCACTACCCGGATGTGGACGATACCGCCGTGGTAGCCATGTTGCTGCACCGCAACGGAAACCCGGTGCATAACCATGCGATCGGGCGTGCCCGCGACTGGATCGTCGGCATGCAAAGCAGCGATGGCGGCTGGGGCGCATTCGAGCCTGAAAACACGCACTTTCATCTGAACCACATTCCGTTTGCCGACCACGGCGCATTGCTCGATCCGCCCACCGCCGACGTGACGGCCCGCTGCGTGAGCTTCCTGGCGCAGATCGGCATGCCCTCCAGCGACCCCGTCATGCGCAGCGCACTGGCCTATCTGCGCCGCGAGCAGGAGCCGTTCGGCGCGTGGTTCGGCCGCTGGGGCACCAACTATCTCTCTGGCACCTGGTACGTCCTGTGCGCGCTGTATGCCGCCGGCATT
>JAATGE010000636.1 GCA_015654825.1 Rhodospirillales bacterium | reverse complement strand
GGGAAGAGTTCGTGCTCGGTCACGAAGCCGGCATGCCGTCCGGCCGCGATGAGCCCGCGCCTGCGATCGCAACGTGCCCAACGCCCCTCGACGTAGGCCGCCATGTCGTCCTGAAAGGCGGGAGAGGCGGACCAGCGAAGGATTGGCCCGACGTTGGGCCTGGCGACAAAAATCTGGCCGCCACGTGCGTCGGCAAGGCGGGCGAGCCGGTCCAGGAGCGCGGGCCACTGTTCCGGCAGGAACGCGCATTCGTAGATCTGATCGATCAAATGCGGGTCCATAGACCCTCACCCTCCCGGGGCTTGCGCCCTGGGCCCCTTCCTCTCCCGCATAGTGGCGGGAGAGCAGATGATCCGGCAACGGTTTTTAATAAATGGGGGCTGGGGACTTGGTCCCAGGTGGGATGCAGGGGGCGTCACGCGTAAGCGTACCGCGCACGCCCCCGGCTTCAGTTTCCCTTACGCCGCGTCGGAGCGGCGCTCCATACGCTTGCGTTCATGCGGGTCCAAATACCGCTTGCGCAACCGGATGGCGCTCGGCGTCACCTCCACCAACTCGTCGTCCTCGATATAGGCGATGGCCTGTTCCAGGCTCATGCGCCGCGGGGGGGTCAGCAGCATCGCGTCGTCCTTGCCGGCGGCGCGGATGTTGGTGAGTTTCTTCTCCTTGATCGGATTCACATCCAGATCGGAATCGCGGCTGTGCTCGCCGAGGATCATGCCGACATAGACCGCCTCGCCGGGCTCCACGAACAGCGTGCCGCGTTCCTGCAGATAGAACAGGGCGTAATGAATGGCGACGCCGCCTTCCGAGCTGATCAGCGAGCCGGCGCGACGGCCCTCGATCGGGCCGGCCCAGGGCTCGTAGCCGGCGAACAGGCGGTTCATGATGCCGGTGCCGCGCGTGTCGGTGAGGAATTCGCCGTGATAGCCGATCAGGCCGCGGCTCGGGATGTGAAAGGTCAGCCGCACCTTTCCGCCACCGGAAGGACGCATGTCCTGCATCACGCCTTTGCGGCGGCTGAGCTTTTCGACAACGATCCCGGCGTAGGGTTCGTCGACATCGACCAGCACTTCCTCGACCGGTTCTTCCTTTGCACCGGTTTCGGGATTGTCGCGCGTCAGCACGCGGGGGCGGCCGATGGTGAGCTCGAAACCCTCGCGGCGCATCGTTTCGATCAGCACGCCGAGCTGCAATTCGCCGCGGCCGGCAACCTCGAAAGCCTCGGTCTCCTGGCTTTCGGTGATCTTGATGGCGACGTTGCCTTCGGTTTCGCGCAGCAGACGGTCACGGATCTGACGGCTGGTGACCTTCTTGCCCTCGCGGCCACCGAGCGGGCCGTCATTGATGCGGAAGGTCATCGCCAGGGTGGGCGGATCGACCGGGGTTGCCGGGAGCGGACCGGGTAGGTCGGGGGCGCCTATCGTGTCGGGGACGGTGCCTTCGGCGAGACCGGCGACGGCGACGATGTCACCGGCTTCGGCTTCCTCGACGGTGACGCGATCGAGGCCGCGGAAGGCGAGGAGTTTGGTCAGGCGGCCGGTTTCAACGACGGTGCCGTCGGCGCGGAGGACCTTGACGGGCATGTTCAGGCGGGCGCGGCCCTGCTCGACGCGACCGGTCAGCACGCGGCCGAGGAAGTTATCGTAGTCGAGGATCGAGGCGACCATGCCGAACGGCGCATCCTTGTCGAGTTTCGGCGAGGGAACGTGGCGCAGCACCAGGTCGAACATCGGGGCCAGGTCTTTGCGGGCGCCTTCCAGCTCCTCGTCGGCCCAGCCCTGGCGGCCGCTGGCGTACA
This sequence comes from Rhodospirillales bacterium, assembly GCA_015654825.1. Taxonomy (GTDB): domain Bacteria; phylum Pseudomonadota; class Alphaproteobacteria; order Acetobacterales; family Acetobacteraceae; genus CAJCIS01. Next base: position 3,042 of record JAATGE010000636.1, on the reverse strand, counting down.
GCATCGGAAAATCGAGCTGGTCGTCGGTGGCGCCGAGGGCCGCGAACAGATCAAAAACCTCGTTGTGGACCTCGTCGGCGCGGGCGTCCTGGCGATCCACCTTGTTGATGACCACGATCGGCTTCAGGCCCTGGGCGAGCGCCTTGCTGACCACGAACTTGGTCTGCGGCAGCACGCCCTCGGCGGCGTCGACCAGCACGATGGCGCCGTCCACCAGGTTCAGGATGCGCTCCACCTCGCCGCCGAAATCGGCGTGGCCGGGCGTGTCGACGATGTTGATGCGGGTGTTTTTCCACACCACGGACGTGCACTTGGCGAGGATCGTGATGCCGCGCTCACGCTCCAGCACGTTGCTGTCCATGGCGCGCTCGGCGACGACCTGGTGCTCGCGGAAGGCGCCGGATTGCTTGAGGAGCTGGTCCACGAGCGTGGTCTTGCCATGATCGACGTGGGCGATGATGGCGATATTGCGGATTTCCATGGGGCGCTCAGTGCAGTGGGTGGGGCACATACGAAAAGGGCCTGACTGGGGAGTCAGACCCTGTTGTGGTGTGTCGGGCGCTCACATAGGGGGTGGCGTGCTGCATTGCGAGAGAAAAGAGGAAGTCCAGGAAGGCTAGGGGCTCGCGTCGACATCGAGATCGTCGATGGATTCCCGCCGCGCAGCGCTAACGACCGCGGCGGCACGCCGATGGGGGTCCAGGGGGCAAAGCCCCTGGCCTTATGTGTTACTGTCCTGTTGCGCCCCCAAGCGCCATCTGGATCGCGCTGTTGGCGCCCTGCGTATCGCCCTTGGCCAAGGCGGTGCGCGCATTCGCGACCTGCTGTACGGCCGCGTCCTGGTCCGGCTGGCCAGCGGCGTTGACCGGCGTGCTGCGGTCGAGCAGGCGGGTTTCGGCCATTTCCAGCGCCTGCTGCGCGGCGCCGGTGCGGTGCGACTGCAGCGCGGCCTGGGCCGCCTGCAGGTAGCTGTCGGCGTTAGCGCCCTCGCCCACCGCGGGCTGCGGCAGGTGCGGCGCTATCGCGGAGCGGGTGTCGGCCTCTGTGATGTTGCTGGCCTTGGTGGAGGGGGGGCCGCTTTGGCCGGTGCCGGGCTGATGCGCCCAATGTTCGCCGCCGGTGCCCGACACGCTGGCGTGATGCACGCGATGATGCGGGATCGGCGCGGCGGGGACCGCCGCGCTTTCGTCCGCGGCGGCGGGTGGGGCGACCTGCTCGGGAGGAGCCTGACCGGGCGCCGCCGGGGCGGCGGTGTTCGGGGGCGCGGGCGGGGCGACCTCAGGAGCGGGAGCTTGGGCGAAGGCGCCGGCGCCAAAGGTCAGACCGAGGGCGGCCACGCCGGTGAAAAGAAGAGTGCGCATGGTGTGCCTTTCTTAATGCCGGGCGCGCGTGAGCACGCTGCCAGTGGCGGGGTAACGCCCCTGCCCGGCATCCGGTTGCAGGCATCGACCCCGCACTCAGCGGTGGGCGGCGGCGCGATAGCCGTGCTCGAGCTCGTCGATGACAGCCTGGCCGTGCTGCTGAAAGAAGCTGCACAAATGCGCGTGAGCGGGCATCAGCGGCATGGCGCGGCGGTGCGCCACGAACCACGAGCGCTGCACCGGAAAACCCTGCATCGGCAGCGTTTTCAACAGGCCTAGCGCCAGTTCCAGGCCCACCGTGTGCTGCGACAGCACGGCGACACCCATGCCCGCCATGACGGCCTGCTTGATCGTCTCGTTGCTGTCCGTGGTCATGGCGATGCGCGCTGGAATGCCGGCGTCGGCGCAGAGCTTTTCCATCAGCAGGCGCGTGCCGGAGCCTTCTTCGCGCGCGATGAGGGCGACGCCGGCGAGATCCGTGGGGACCAGGGCCGGGGCGTCGGCGAGCGGGTGCGTGGGGCTGGCGACCAGCAATGTGGGGTGCGGGGCGAAGGCGTCGGCGGTCAGGTCGGATTCTTCCGGAGGGCGGCCCATGACCGCCAGCTCGATTTCGCCGCGTGCCAGGGCGGTGGCGATCTGGCGCCGGTTGCCGAACCGGAGATCGATCATGACCCCGGGAAATTGCTGCTGAAAGCGGGCCATGATGTGGGGCACGATGTATTTGGCCGTGGACACGGCCCCGAGCTTGGCACGCCCGCTCAGCATGCCGCTCAGCGCCATAAGCGACTGGTCGGCGTCGACAAGCGTCTGCAGGACGATGCGGGCGTGGCGCAGCAGGGCGCGGCCGGCGTCGGTCGGGGCGACCTTCTTGCCGATGCGTTCGAACAGCGTGAAGCCGGTGCCGTCCTCGATCTGCTTGATCTGGAAGGAGACGGCGGCGGGGGAGACGTGCAGGCGCTCGGCGGCGCGGGTAAAGCTGCCGGTATCGGCGGATTCGACGAACATCTGCAGCTGGCGGACGGTGACGTTACGCATGTGATTTGTTCAAGGTTTGCCTTGTGGTTGTCGTCAGAGTTATTTGCTTTTCTTGAATTCGTCCAGCCCATACGGTTTGACGCCAAGAGCAATCTGGAGGTCGCCCGATGGACACGCTGCCGGTCACCAAGGTCACGGACATGAAGGAGCGGTATCGCTCCGGCGTGCTGAAATACGTGCAGATGGGCTATTGGGAGCCCGAGTACGAGCCGAAGGACACCGATGTGCTGGCGGTGTTCCGGATTTCGCCGCAGGACGGGGTGGACCCCGAGGAAGCGGCGGCGGCGGTGGCGGGCGAGAGCTCGACCGCGACGTGGACCGTGGTGTGGACCGACCGGCTGACCGACTGCGAATATTACCGCGCCAAGGCCTACAAGGTGGAACCGGTTCCGGGCCAGGAAGGGCAGTATTTCGCCTATATCGCGTACGATCTCGATCTGTTCGAGGAAGGCTCGATCGCGAATTTGACCGCGTCGATCATCGGCAACGTGTTCGGGTTCAAGCCGCTCAAGGGCCTGCGCCTCGAGGACATGCGGCTGCCGGTCGCCTATGTGAAGACGTTCGACGGGCCGGCCACCGGCATCGTGGTCGAGCGCGAGCGGCTCGACAAGTTCGGCCGGCCGCTGCTGGGCGCCACGGTCAAGCC
>JAATGE010000494.1 GCA_015654825.1 Rhodospirillales bacterium | reverse complement strand
TGGGTTTCATGTTCGCGCCGATCGTGGTGCGGCTGCTGGCGACCGGCAAACTGGAATATATCCTGCTCGGCGTGGCCTCCGGGCTTTATGCGGTGGCGATGATCAGCATGTGCGCGGTGCAGGCGCGCGCCGTGATGGAAGGGTTTCGAATTAGGTTCGAAAACCGCAGCCTGCTCGCGGCACTTCAGGTACAGACCGACGAGGCCCAGGCAGCGCGGCACCGGGCCGAGCTTGCCAGTCTGGCGAAATCGCAGTTCCTGGCCGCCGCGAGCCACGATCTGCGGCAGCCGCTGTATGCGCTGAGCCTGTTTTCCGCGTCGCTCGATGAACTGAAGCTCGATGCGGGCGGGCGCGCCGTGGTCGCCAATATCCAGGACAGTATCGGCGCCATGGAGCAGTTGTTCGACGGGTTGCTGGACCTGTCCAAGCTGGAAGCAGGCGTTGTGACGCCGCGCATCGGCGCGGTATCCGTCGACGCGCTGTTTGACCGGATCTGCCAGTATTTCCACCCGATCGCGACGGCGCGGGGGCTCGATCTGCGGTTTCGCTCCGATGGCGAATGGGTGGCGAGCGATGCGGTGCTGCTGGAGCAGGTGCTGGGCAACCTGATTGCCAACGCGCTGCGGTGCACCGCGCGGGGCGGGGTTCTGGTGGCGGCGCGGCGGCGCGGCGGCGCGTTGCGGTTCGAAGTGTGGGACACCGGCATCGGCATCGCGTCCGCTGACCTGCAGCGGATTTTCGAGGAATTCGTGCAGCTGGGGAACGCCGAGCGAGACCGGCGCAAGGGGCTGGGGCTTGGCCTCAGTATCGCCAGCCGCTCCGCCCGATTGATCGGTGCCGGGATCGACGTCGCCTCCCGCCCCGGCCGCGGATCCTGCTTTGGGTTTGCCCAGCCGCTGGCCGAGGCGCCGGCGGCGGATTCGATGCCGGAGGCCGGAAGCGGCATGCCGCGGTTGCTGCCCACGACGCTCGACTGGGACAAGGCGTTGCCGGTGCTGGTGGTCGACGACGACCATTCGGTGCGCCTGGCGCTGGCCGATCTGCTGACCCGCTGGGGCGTGCGGTTCGACGTGGCGGAAGATGGCGGCCAGGCGCTGGGCCTGGTCGAGGGCGGCCAGCGCTACGGGCTGATCCTGGCCGATTACCGGCTGCCCGGAGCGCTCGACGGGCTGGCGCTGATTGGCGAAATCGCGCGCCGCCACGGCGGGAAGCCGCCGGTCGCAGTGCTGGTAACGGCCGATTTCGACCCCGCGCTGATGGTGGCGGCCCGGGCGGCGGCAGTTCCGGTGCTGCCGAAGCCGCTGGATGCCGCCGTGCTGCGCCGGGTGCTCGGGGTCGCGGAGGCGGTTTGGAGCTGAGTGGCGTTGGTGGGTGGGTGCTTCGACCGGCGGCTTGCCTGGCGGTTCCCCGCCCTTTAGTTTCCGCGCGCCGGAAGGATGGCCGAGCGGCTTAAGGCGCACGCTTGGAAAGCGTGTGTGCGTGAAAGCGTACCGTGGGTTCGAATCCCACTCCTTCCGCCAGAATACCGCCTTAAACTACTGAAAATATTAGCTTCTTGTCGCTGCTACTTCGTAACTTGATACGCTTCTTGCTACGCGACGCTGCGATATTCGTCAGCCAGGGGTAGTGATCGATGTCCGATGAAGTACTCCGGAGGATGGCGGCCATTGAGAGCCGCGAATCAGTTCGGGTGGTCATTTGTCGTGCAGGGGAGCGATGCCCGCCGGGAGAACAGTACCCTGAGGGTACGCCGTTCAAATTGGGGGATATCGTAACCGTCTCCGGAGTGCTGGCGAAGGGTCTATTGCAGCGCGGCCATGACCTGGACGCCTCGGAACCACCCCCCTGAATGCCCTAAGCCAGTAGGCGCGCCGCTGCCGCGCGCTGCGCTCGCCGTGCCGCACTACGTCGGTTTTCCCTTGCATCGCGGGCACCGCAAGGCGCACATCTCAATATTACATACGGTTTAGGGGAGTGTGATGCGTTTTTGGATTCCTGGGGCCGCTGCGCTGGTCCTAGTCGGGTGTGCGTCCGCTGGCACAAAGGTTGATCCGGATACGGTGGCATCGTTCGTGAAGGGCCAGACCACCGTTGCCGAGGCGGAGGCAGCCCTAGGCGAGCCAAACGGTAGTGCGACCAAGCCGGATGGTTCCACCATGCTAGTTTACTCGTACTCGCGGTCGTCGGTCCGGGCGTCCACCTTCATACCGATAGTCGGTGCATTTGTTGGGGGCGCGGATACCAAGACTCAGAGCGTCGCGCTTCGGTTCGGCGCGGACGGCACATACCAAGATGCCACGACCACAACCGGCAATCTCGGTGTGGGGACCGGGCTGGCGTCACAATAGGGCCGGCGGCTGGATGCTGGGCTTGCCAAGGCGAAGGGGGCTAGGGTGGCAAATCTTCGAGTTAGCGACGTTCGGACAGTACCTGGGAAGGCGGACGATACCGCTGGGAATAGTGACATAATCCCGCAGTACCACGTCACACTCATGGACTCGGGCGGTGTTGTAGGATCGCTCGTATTCTGGAGAGACCACGAAGCAGAAAGTGCGCGGAAGGCGATAAGCGCGATAGTTCAAAGCGCGGGATGGGAGCGGGCCTAACTCCTTTCCTGGGGACCACCCCGCCTGCCGCCGGCAACGGTGCCTTCGTTCCCATTGCGCGGACAAACCCGACAGAAAGACAACGGACAGACGGACAACCTTAAGGGTGTTGTCCTTTCCGTCCGCCTCCGGACAAGTAGGACAAAGGCGGACTGTCCGCCCCTGTCCGCCTGTCCGCCCTAGCCGGGTGCATCCTCTAGCGGCCAGACGTACCCACCCACCAAGCCGATAGCGCGCTTCTTCTGTAGGCCGGCTAGCGCCCGGCGGAATGCCCTCGCTTGGCTTTGAGGGTCGTCCGACGCTGCTAGCATTCTGGCGCTACACGCTACCTTCCACGTCTCCACCGTGACGGTCGGGCCATCTGGAATCTGGACGTCCATAAACGACCACTGTTGTCCATTGGCAGAAACGCCCGGGCCGCCCTCGGCGACTACGTCATGGAGAATCCCCAACGCCTTGGCTTCGGTAGCCGCCAGTTTCGTCCTCTTGATTACGGTTTTCGGGTCAACCTCCGCCGCTACAGGAGCCGTCCGCGCGTCGCCGTCTTCATCCGTTCCAAGGTAGCAGGACTCGATGGTGAACGGCAGCACCACCCCGTATGACTCGCCGTTTCGGTTCTTCGTCAGGGTGCCGACAATCATATCGGCGTCGGGGTCTCTGGTTAGCTGCACGATGATGTCGGCATCGCCCGCCAGTGAACCGTGGCCGCGCGGCGTGCCTCCATCCGCCTTGGGGGTGTGGTGCAGTATCAGAACAGCCGGCCCAGGCCGCCCGCCTTCGCCCCGTGCTAAATCCCGCGCCACCCGCAGAACGACACCCATCGACTCGCTGGCGTTTTCTTCCAGCCCGGGGAATGCGGCGGCGAGTGTATCAATGACCACCAGCGCCGGCCTCTCGTACCGTACTAGGCGCCCCAATTCAGCAGCTTGTCCGTCCGGTCCGTAAAGATCGCTTGCGCCGTCCAAAACGAAGAATCCGGCGGTATCGCCATGCTTCATGCCTAGCGCCGTCACACGACTGCGCATACCATGCACATCCTCCGCCGGCAGGTAGAACACCTTGCCCTGCTTAGTACGGCGCCCGAACACATTGACGCCACGCGCCACCCCGTAGGCAACGTGCGGGGCAAAAACTGACTTTCCAGCACCCGGCGCACCCATCACGATTCCTACGTCGCCAGCGGACAACAGACCCTTGACGACGTACTGGCGCGGTGTCGAATTGGCGCAGTCGGCCACGGTAAGAAGGCGCAGCTTTCCAGGCGTGAACAGCGCGGATTCCCGTTCCGTATCCGGCGGTGGTGGTTCCACGGCAATGCCAATGAACGAAGCCTCCGCCGCGTCCACGGACTCCTGGCCATGCTCCCCGTCGTGCACCGCCGCATGGTAGCCGCCCAGCACATCGCGTACGAATTGATCGTCCGATTTGAAGCCCGAACCACGGGGAATCCAATGCTCGCGTAGAACCTCAACGGCTTTCTCGGCGGAGAGCCCGATGCGTGCCATCTCGCACCCGCGCTTAAAGCCTTCGGTGTGCCAGGTTCCCGAAACGGCGGACGGCGCCACCTTGGCCCAGTACACGGCACGTTCGATATTGCCCGGCTGGTCCGGTTCTACCGCATAGGTGGTTACGGTCTGTATCCGTTCGGTCGGGTCGGGGAGGCGGTCCATAAGGAACTGCGGCGCCGCCAGCGGAGAATCGTCCTGTACGACCTCGTAGCGCACACCATCGATAGTGCTGCCCGGCGCCACCAGATAGCCGTCCTGGCCGCGTG
>JAATGE010000464.1 GCA_015654825.1 Rhodospirillales bacterium | reverse complement strand
TCCATCCGAAGTTCTCGTCGTAGAAAAAGGCTACCTGTCTGTCCAGGCGGTCTCCCCGCCTTGTTGACGCCATCTCCTTTCGTGGGGTTTTTGTTTTGCAGGTCAGCCTAAACTTTATTTCTTGCCAAGAGCAAACGGCGCTGCCGCGACTTTGAGCAGAGGCATCCGATTACGGGCCTTCCGCGCGACCCCCTGTTGTGGAATTGCCGATGGCATCGGGAGGAAACGATGTGACGGGCAACGACGGACGGGGTGCCAGGCGCCATCGCTACAGCGCAACCTGCGGCCGGCCTTTTTGCTGCACCAGCAGCAGGCTGAACGCGGCGCATGCAGCCAGCACGCCAAGGACTATCAGCCGCGCGGTATAGGACGGCTGTGCGAGGAGAACCCACGCCGCGGCGGCGCAGGGCAACGGAAGTGCCATGGCAAACGGCGTCCAGCACGCCCTGGCCGGCACATTTAGATGGCGGGCCAGCAGGCCGAAGGCCGCGCCGGCCCCAAGAGACTCTCCGACAACCGAACCTGCCGCGGCGACGACGAGCGCCGGCATCAACTTCAGGCCGACGATCGTTACTAACAGCCCGAGCGCGCCGGGTATGTTCGACAGCATCATATCCATCGTGCGGCCGATCGCCAGGCCACCGAAATTCGCGCTGCCCTTGGCAAACCGCATGAAAACCGCAAAGCCATAGACCGCAAAAAACACGTCGCCGACAGCATATACGCGGCCGAACACGATCGCCAACAGCGGCGCCCCACCTATCACCACGGTCGCGCCCGCAAGCGCCCCGACGACGGCCATGACGCTGTTGAACTGGCGAAACATGGCAGGAAACCGCCACAGCGGGCTGTCATGCCACGCCGCCGAGAGGCGTGGTTGCAGCACTGTCATGGTGACCCGCAACAGCAGCGATGTCGGCAGGTAAAACATCATCGCCGCCAAACCGTAACGGCCGAGCTGCGCCACGCCGAGAATGGAACCGACCGCCAGCCGGTCGAACTGGCTGAGCGCCGCCAGCGCCAGACCGTTCAGCATCAGCGGCACGCCAAATCGCAGGGCGCGCATCGCGGGACCCGCCGCGAACGAAATCCGGTACCGCGTGCCGGCGCAGATATGCGTTGCCAGGACCAGTGCCACCGTCTGGGTTCCGAGGCCCCACAATACTGCACGATGATCGCGCAAAACCAGGGACGCACAGGTGACCGCGATCAAGCCGATGACATTCGCCGAGGCACTTGCACCCGCCCACGGAAGGAACCGCTGGCCCCGTTGCATCTGGCCGAGGCGCAGATGTTCGAACCCGCGCACCAGGGGAATCGCGGCCAGCCAAAAAAAACTCCCCGTCGCCTGCGGCACACCAAGGATCAGCGCCGTGGGCACGGCTAGCAGCACGACCAGAGCCGCGTTAAGCAGACTACGCAACAGCGTCAGCGTGTGCGCCACGGCAAGCGCCTCGCTGCTGTCACCATCGCGCGCCTGCACCAGGAACCGGTCAGCGCCGATCCCCGTACTCATATCGATCAGCGTCAGCAGGATCGCCATTGCCGAGGCAATGCCGAACTCGGCGGGCGCGAGCGACCTGGTTAGCGCAATCGAGCGCCCAAATTGGGTCGCATATTCAACAACCAGGGCTGCGGTTACGACCGCGGCCCCGCGAAACATCCAGTGGCTGGTAACCGCACGCATACTCAAAACCTGGCACTCAGGCCATCAGCCCCACGGCATCCACCACAGCCTTGTTGAGGAACAATTTTTTATCGAGGCGGCGGAATTGCCGGTGGCCTACCAGAAACGCAACGATATCGGCTTCCTGGCGCGCAGTCTCCGCATTCACCAGTGCTACATTGTTCAGGCCCCGCAGGACCGTGGGCAGCTCATGCACGTTCGGGTCCACCACCAGCACCCGGGTACCGGTCTGTTTCGCAACCGTCTGCACGACTTTCAGGGACGGGCTTTCGCGGATGTCGTCGACATCCGGCTTGTAGGTAATACCGAAGCTGGCGACGACAGGATCCCTGAATCGCGACGTCAGCCTCAGGATCTGCTCACTGACCCATTGCGGTTTGCTATCGTTCACCTCCCGCGCCGCGCGGATCAGCCGCGTGGTGCGCGGCGCCGCATCGATGATGAAGCGCGGATCGACCGCGATGCAATGGCCGCCGACGCCGGCGCCGGGTTGCAGGATATTGACCCGAGGGTGACGGTTCGCGAGATCGATCGCGCGCCACACATCCAACCCCAGTTCGTCGCACACCAGCGACAATTCGTTGGCAAATGCCAGATTGACGTCCCTGTAGGAATTTTCGATGAGCTTGACGAATTCGGCGGTCCGGCAATCGGTCAGGCTCGTGCGGCCCGAGACAAAACTTTCGTACAGCGTGAAAGCGCTTTTGGCGCAATCGTCGGTCATGCCGCCGATGATGCGGTCATTCGACAGCAGTTCCCGAACCATCTGGCCCGGCATAACACGCTCCGGGCAGTGGGCGACAAAAACATCGACGTCGCCTTCTTCCTGAAAATGCGGAAACGCCAGGTCGGGCCGCGCGCTGCGCAACCGTTCGGTCAATGCCTGCGTCGCCCCGACCGGGGAAGTCGATTCCAGAATGACCGTATCGCCGCGCTTCAGCACCGGCGCGATCAGATCGGTCGCGGCATCGACGTAGGACAGATCGGGCTTGTTGCCTTCCTTGAACGGCGTCGGCACCGCCAGGATGAAGTAATCGGACGCGGCGGGCGCGGTCTGCGCCAGAAGGCGGCCGGTCTGCACCGCGGCGGTCAGCAGCATCTGCAAATCAGGCTCGTGGAAATGCGGCCGCCCGCTATTGATCATTTCCACGGCCCGCGCATTGACATCGCAGCCGACCACCTCGTGGCCGCGGCTCGCCAGCATGGCCGCCGTCGGCAAACCGATGTAACCAAGCCCTACAACGCAAACCTTACTCATCGTGCGAGTTCCTCGATTGCCTTGACGATCCTTACGGCGGCGGTGCCGTCACCATAAGGGAAGATTGCCCTGGACCGGTTGGCGCATTCGACCGGGTCGTCCAGCAGCGCATCGACTTCGCGCCGCATGATTTCGGGATCGGTACCGATCAGCTTCACGACACCGCTTGCCAGCGCCTCCGGCCGTTCCGTTACATCGCGCATGACCAGGACCGGCTTGCCCAATGCCGGCCCCTCCTCCTGAATGCCGCCTGAATCGGTAATCAGCAGCGTTGCGCGCCGCATCAGGAATACCATGTCGAGGTAATCGACTGGTTCGATCAGATGAATGTTGGGCGATTCGGAAAGTCGCTGGCGCACCACGCCCTGAACCTGCGGGTTCAGATGCACCGGGTAGACGAGTTGCACATCATCGCGGGCCGCGACCGCCGTGAGGCCGTCGCAGATCGATTGAAATCCGGGCCCGAAACTTTCGCGCCGGTGCCCGGTGACAAGGATCAGCCGCCGGTTGCTGTCGAGAAACGCGTAATTCGCGGCAATACGCGCCTCCAGCGCCGGCTCCACGCCGAGCCTCGCGGCAATGTGAAGCAACGCATCGATGCCGGTATTGCCGGTCACCACGATCTGGCCGCGCCGGTTGTATTCCTTGCTGAGATTAGCGGCGGCGCCATCGGTCGGCGCGAACAGCAGATCGGCCACGGAATCGATCGCCACGCGATTGAATTCCTCGGGCCAGGGCCGCTGCAAATCGAATGACCGCAGCCCGGCCTCGACATGGCCGATCGTCAGATGCGCATAAAATGCCGCGATCGCCGCGGCCAGCGCCGTCGTCGTGTCGCCGTGCACCAGCACGACGTCCGGTTTTTCGGCCGCGAACACCTCGTTCAGGCGCACAATGACCTTGGCCGTCACGTCGCCCAGCGTCTGGTTCGGCGCCATGATATCCAGATCCACGTCCGGCCGCTCGTCGAACGCGGAAAATACCTGGTCCACCATGTGCCGATGCTGGCCGGTGACACAGACGATGGGCTCCATCGACGGATGGCGACGCAATTCTCGAATGATCGGCATCATCTTGATGCCTTCGGGCCGAGTGCCGAACACGGTCATGACCCGCAACTTCACGTTATTTTGCTCCACGTCCGGCAGCGCCCAATTCGCCAAAATAACGCGGCCTGCTGCCAATGATTACCGTCAATACGAAATTTTTATCAGCTCTGGGGATTTTATCAGGTCTAGGTCACGCGCTTCTGGCTTGCAATCTAATTCGCAAAGGATAACATACGGCTCGACATCGGGCAATCCCCGTAGCACTTATTTTGCGACCCTGACTAAATTTGTTCATACTCTGCCTTACGTCCATCAAAGCGGGACTCACCAAAATAACGGGGAAATTCATGCCGTTCAATCACGGCCGAAGCCCGCCAGGCGAGGATCGGGTCACTTCGGGGCGGCGATTGTCGAAGCCAGCGCCGGCAGGAATCAGCGGCCCGGCTGAGCACCCAAGCGCAACCTGCGGCTGACACTCCGTAGTTCAGCATTACCCACGATCTCCGCCATCACATGCACGGAACCCCTCAGGTTGATTTGGATCGCATGCAGCACCCCCCGGCACAAGAACCAGCGGCGAGGGCTGCCGGGTTCGGCCGCGCCTGGCCGCGGCGGTTTGCGTTCCCGCTTCTCCGGCTACACGAGGCAGTGATGACGCTGAAAGCGGCCACGCCGGCCCGATTTTTCCTTGCGCTGTCGACGCACAAAGACCGGGAACGCGCGAGCATCGCGCACGTTGTGTGGGCGGAGGTTTCCGGAAGGGCCCGCGGGCATCGCGGTCGCCGCGGCCTTCACGACACCGGGCAGCGGCGGCGCCGCCCGCGAGTGGGGGTGCAACGCGTGAGCGCAGAGGACATACCGGCGCAGGATTCCCAGCAAGGATCGCGCATTCGTGCCCATTCGGCGACACGACCGCGGCTGGCAATGTCGGCACGGCGCCCCCGGCGAGGATGCGATGCATGTGCGCCCGGTTTCTTCTCGCCGAAATGCCGGGAGTTTGCGCTGTGCCCATAGGTTATGACCTGGGTGGACCGATCGCAACGTTGACGGGCCGGCCCTTCGGCATGGTGGCGGATCGTGCCGATCGGCTGGGTGCGGCGGAGACCGATCGTCCTGTGTCCAGCGAAATCCCGACCTCGCGCCCGCGCGGTGCAGGGCTCTGGTTCCGGTTGCGCAATCATGCCGTGTCGCGCTCACAGCCGGCGCGAGGGGGCCAGGCGCAATCACAAACCTCGGCTTCCGGCCCCGCCGCGCAATATCGGCATGTGGGCGCCGGCAACGCACCAACGATTGTCGTCTATCACTCGCTTTCGACGGCGAAGAACCGGATGACGGACCAGCTCGGCGTCACCACGGATCCCGAGGTCTTTCGGCGGCATGTGAAGTATTTTGCCCGGAACTTCGATATCGTGGGGCCGGACGACCTGATCCGCGGAAGCTTGCCGAGGAAGCCGCTGCTTATCACCTTCGACGACGTCTATCGCACCGTGCTCGACGTCGGCGGTCCGATCTTGCGCGAGGTGGATGCCCCCTCACTGTTTTTCATCAATCCCGACTCGATCGTGACGCAGACCGTCCCGATCGACAACCTGCTCTCCCTCGCCGTCAGTCATCTGGGGGGCGCCGAGGTTTCGCGGCTGATCGGATTGAATGAACGATGCCCGGTCTCGGTGCAGGCACTGATTTCCGATCATATCTCGCAAATGAGCAGCGCCCAGACCAGCGACCTGAAAGCGGCACTTTGCACGCGCTTCGGTTTGGACGAGCGCGAAATTCGCGGCAGTTGCAAACTGTTTCTTGATGCACCGGATCTGAGGCGGCTCACCGACTACGGTATTCGGGTGGGCAACCATTCAATGAGCCACAGTTTTTTCCGCAGCCTGACGGAAGCCGATCTGGACTCCGAAATCCGCCTGAGCCGCGACCTGCTGGAACAAATGTCCGGCCAGTCGGTGACATCTTTGAGCATACCTTATGGAAGTGAGTGCGACGCAACGGATGCAGCGCTCGAAGCAGCGCGGTCCAGTGGTCACCGCGCGATCTTTCTTGTGCACGGCCGTTCGAATGCGCTGCGCCCGGCCGCCGATGTGTTCTATCGCATCAGTCCGCGCAACGCACAGCCGCTGCTGCTGCCTCTTTCACTGCGGGTCTTGCCCCATCTTCGAACGGCATGGTACAAATTACGCTAATGGCGCACACCCAGGCGGATGAGGGCACGGTGCAGGATGCCTGTCCCGTGGCGACGTTTTTTACTCCCAATCGGCCACCGCAAGTGACGCTGCAGGCTGTCGCCATCATCATCGTGGGCTTCCGCAACGCCGGCGACATCGTCGGCTGCCTGCGTTCCCTGGCGGCTGCCACCGCACAACCGCCGTTCGAGGTGTTGATTGCCGAGAACGGAGGCGCGGAGGGAATGGCTGCGCTGCATGATGCATTGGCCGAAGTAGGCAGCCCGTGCCAGCCGATCGCGGATTTGCAACCGATCGTTGGTGTTACGGACCGCTGCCCGGAAATCGACTTCCGCCTGCAGCGCGAGGATCCGGCCGCCACGACTTTTGTCCGTGTCGCGGAAATGCCCGAGAATCTCGGCTATGCCGGCGCGATCAATGCCTGGCTGCGGCCGTTGCTGAACGTGCCCGGCTGGCAGGCGGTTTGGATCCTCAACCCGGACACCGAGCCGGCGCCATCCGCACTTTTCGAACTTGCCGAGCATGCGGCAAGACGAAACCGTGGCATGGTCGGCAGCCGGATTACAAGCTCAGCGCCGGCGGACCGGGTTCGTAGCCGGGGCCTGCAATGGCGCAAATTTACCGCGCGCACGACAACAATCGATTTCGAGGCGGCTTCCGCCATCGAACCTGATCCCGACGCGCTCGAGGCGCGGTTGGATGCGCCTTCCGGCGCCTCAGTTTACATTACTCGCGATCTGATCAACCGCATCGGATTGATGGACGAGCGCTATTTCCTGTATTTCGAGGATCTGGAGTGGGGATGTCGCGCGAAGGCGATCGGCACGCTCGGCTACGCGCATCGTTCCGTTGTGCCGCACAAAGGCGGCACGACGATCGGCAGCGCAAGTACGCGCGCTGGCCGGTCCCGCCTGGCGGTCTACCTCGAATTTCGTAATCGGATTTTGTTCGTTCGCGACAGGCATCGCCTTTGGCTGCCATGGACGGTCGTCATGCAGATGGTATATATCGCCACCTTCATCACGACCGGTTCGTTCGTGAATATCGTCGCCGGCGCCCGCGGCTTGTTGGCGGGTCTGCGCGGCGAAATAGGCCGTCCTGATCAAATGCTGAAGAGCCACTCCGCGCCGTAGGGCGAATTTCGCCTGGGTGCGAATGGAAGGCCAGGGCTCTGCCCCGGACCCGCTGGGGCCTGAGGCCCCAGACCCCCACTCATTGGGGAGAACGGCGAAGCTTGGGAATCCATATCGGGTAATGGCTTCGCCTGCGAATGATGAGAAGTCGCGCAGCGCTACTGGGGGTCTGGGGCCTCAGGCCGCAGCGGGTCCAGGGCAGAGCCCTGGCCTTTCTGGCCTTAACTTACCTCCCATAGGGCTCCGCTCAAAAGTCGAACAGCGCGGCCTCGGTATAAATCAGTTCGCCGGGGCGGGGCTTATCGGGGCCCTTGAAATACATGGGTAGTTTGTCAGGAAAGTATTTTCCTGCGAGACCTGCGATCGGCCCGTCGGTGCCAACGAGAATCCATGGCATTCCCTTCCGCGCAAGATAACGGCCGATGGCACCGCCAAATTTCGGCAAATCCGCGAGCTCCCTGCAATAGAGCAGTTGCGCTCCCGGAACCGGGAACCGCCTGAAAGTTCTGCGCCGGAATACGAAAGGGTAACTGCCGTCGCCAGACCGGCAGACCAGACTGACGCAACCGTAACTTTCATGGTCACGCAAAATGTTCAACTCGAACGCCGCGAGACCCTCGCTCTCGGTACCGGTTTTCGGCACGCCGCCGATCTTCACATTGCGAGCCCCAAACTGAAAGGCCGGCACGGCCGCGAAGGAACCGCTGCAGAAACGCCGAAAGCCCTGGGCTTCAATGGTCTGCAGAGTGATTGCGGCGGGAGAAATATTGATGTGAGTGATTTCCGAACGTTCACCGGCGCGCCTCAGTAGTAATGGGGCGTAAAGGCGGAAGCGCGGAAGCACGTACCAGCAGGCCACGTTGCACCGCACGAAGCGCCGCCCACTGTCGAAAATGACGGCGAATAGCGTAAGAAGTACTCCAACCGCCTCCTGCCCAGCCTCCAGCATGTAGCCGAATTGCGGGTATCCTTCCGGCGCCGGCCGTGCCGCAAGCCGCTCGAGCGCGGCCATCAGGCGGGCAGTCGATTTGCTGGGAAATCCGAGATGCAGGAGATCCGCTATCATGGGCAGGTCGTCCCGACCGATCTGCCGGCAGCGAATGCCGCTATTGCGGTCGCGCGTCACGACGGGCAGGCGCTGCCGATCGCTCTTGGATTCGGGAAATTCCAACTCATCGGCGCCGGGCGATGCAGTGATTTCAGCGTCGTTTAAACCAAACCGACTTACCGCCATCGCGGCTCTCCCGCGCGCGCGCGAACCCGTACGATGGAATTTTCGGATCCGAGCGCCCTTCGCATGACAGCGCTCGATAACACCCAGGCATAGAGCAGGTTAGTGGTAAGATATCGGCGCCACATGCGGCGCGGCTCCTGCAACGTACGGTATAGCCATTCGAGCCCGGCGTTCTGCCACGCAGTCGGCGCGCGGCGAACCACGCCGGCGAGTACATCCAAGCCGCCGCCAACTCCCATGATGAATGGAATATTCAGCGCCGCATGGTGGCGCGCCATAAAACGTTCCTTGCGCGGAGTGGGCATCCCCACAAACAGGCAGTCTGGGCCGGTGGCCAGAATTTCCGCGACCACATCCGCTTCCTCCGCGGGCGTATAATAACCGTGGTGGGACCCGGCCATGCGGAGAGTTGGGTGGCGCACGGCCAGCCTTTCAATTGCCTGATCGAGCACTTCCGGGCGGGCCCCCAGCAAGTACGGCCGAAACCCCAATTCCGCACAACGCGAAAGCAGTATCTCCATCAGGTCAACGCCGGCCACGCGTTCCGGCACGCCCACACCGAGCAATCTGGCACCGATTACGATGCCCATTCCATCGGCCGAAACGATATCCGCGCCGATGACATCGGCTGCCAATTCCGCGTCCCGCCTGAGCGTTACCAGCTTCGCAACGGTAAGCGAGACCTGACGGATCGTTCGCCTTTCCTGAATCGCAGCGATGATCCGGGATACCGTCTGTTCCATTGTCAGCAGATGCAGGGGTACGCCGAGAAACATGGCGGCGTGCCTGTCAGCGCCCAGCGTCGCGTCTGGGGACGGCATTTGGTCGTCCGGCCAGGCGCCACTGGAAAGGGTTCGTTCACGTCTTGCCAGTTCGAGGAGCATCAGGCGTTACCTTTCCGGCGTACTTGCGCCATTTCTGAAAAATCTAAATTGCGGCGATTGCAAATCAACGTGAGTGCTAAGCGAATGATCGTCATTTCAAGCTGCCAGATGCGGTTCGCCTGCCGCTTCCTTGGAAAAATGCGTTACGCCCAAACGCCCTGCCCGCCGATCATCGAGATAGGCGAGAAGGTTTGCATAAATGCGGCCTGCGGCATCGAACCACGAATGCGGAACAGATATTTCGGCCAGCAGCGCGTCGAACGCTGTGAGAAGATCGGGATTTCGCGACTCGCGCGCCCGCGCGCTCAACTCGACGAATTTGTCTTCCACGGCCGGTGAACAATAGTGGCGCGGCACCTCAGGACAATTGTCGCGCTCCCCGCCAAGAAACCGCGCAACATCGCGCCGGTATTCTCCAAGCAGCGCCGACGGGCCGTATTCCGGGTGGCCCTGAAGGAAAAGCTGAAGCCCCCGGCTGCGCCTGACGAAGATGTCGGGCCCCACCTCGCCCGATCTGGATAACACGCTATAGCCGGAGGCACTCAATGCGCTTTCCCGCAGGCCATAGAGCCGGGAATGCGGAACCCGCCACCGCTCGGGCAGACCGTTGACAATGTGATGCGCCGATGAATTGATCCGGCACTCGAAAACACCGGACAGTTTCGGGCCGAGTGCGTGACGCTCGATGCCATCCAGGCGCAGGACCGCCGCGTGTGCAGCCAGGCATGACCAGACACTTGGCATGGCCCAGTCCTCAGCCCAATCAATCAATCTCGCCAGCGCATCCCAGTAGGGCTCGTCCTTCAGCGAGCGCGCCCGCGGCTCCGTTCCGGTCACGATGATCGCGTCCGGCGGGTTACGTTCCAAATCGGCAAAATCTTCATAATATCGCGCAATATGCATTCGCGCCGGCATCGACCGCCGGATACGGGGCAGGGAATAGAATTGCAGCCGCACCAGCCTGCCATCGGAAG
>JAATGE010000463.1 GCA_015654825.1 Rhodospirillales bacterium | reverse complement strand
GTTTTCGCTGCCCGCCGGCGATGTCGCGGCAATCCTCCGTCCACGCGCGGTTACGCGCGTGCCGCACGGTCCCGCGAGCCTGCTCGGTGTGCTGAATTTGCGCGGCCGCGTGCTGCCGGTGGTATCGCTGGCGGCGCTGCTGGGGCGCAGCGCGGCGCCGGCGACGTCGGCCGCCCGAATCGTGGTGCTGGATCGCGGCGCGCCGGTCGGCGTGTGGGTGGATGCGGTGGTGGCGCTGTCGCACGACAGTGCCGCGCAGCCTGTCGATCTGGAGGCGTTGCTGGCTCGCGATTTTGCGACGATAACACCACATTCGCGCCCCGGCCGCGGCGCGGCATCGGCGGAACGGCCCGGGGGGGCGCCCGCGCCATCGGCCGCACCGCAACAGGCGGACCTGGCGCTGATCGGATTTTCGCTGGCCGGCCAGGAATATGCGCTGCCGCTCGACGAGGTCGTCGAGGTCATCGTACTGCCGGCCGATGTGGCGTCGCTGCCGCGCACCGACGAGGCGATGCTGGGTGTCACCGCGCTGCGCGGTGGATTGCTGCCGCTGGTATCGTTACGGGTGCTGCTGGGCCTGCCCGCGGACGGCTGGGATAGAGGCCGCGCCCGTATTGTGGTCACGCGCATAGGCGGCGGTCTGGTGGGGCTGGTGGCCGACAGCATGTCGGCTATCCTGCGCGTGCCGGCGAACATGGTGGACCAGGTGCCCCCGGTGCTGACCCGCGGCCGTGGCGAGGCGCAGATCGCCGCGATCTGCCGCCTCGAACACGGCCGGCGGCTGGTATCGGTGCTGTCCACGGCACGGCTTTTCGACAGCGCGACCGAAGCGCGCATCCGGGCAACCGCCATTGGGGAGGACGCGCAGATGCCCGCCAACGCGCAGGACGGTGCCGAGCAATTCGTTGTTTTTCGCCTCGGCGAGGAGAATTACGGCCTGCCTATCGCCGCGGTCGATGAAGTGGTGCGCCGCCCCGACGAACTGACGCGGGTGCCGAACGCGCCGGCCTTCGTGCTGGGTGTGATGAATTTGCGTGGCCAGGTGGTGCCGGTCATCGACCAGCGGCAGCGCTTTGCGGTGAACGACGCGGAACGCGGCAGCGGGCGCCGAGTTGTGATTGTGACGATCGACGGACTACGGGCGGGGTTCGTGGTGGATGCTGTGCCCGAGATCGTGAGCGTTTCGGCGTCGGAACTGCAGGCGGCGCCTTGCCTTGCCGCGGACGGCCACGCGGTGTTCGACCGCGTCGCGATTTTCGACCGGCACGGGGCCGCGCGCGGGGGCGAGGGGCGGGGCGGCCGCATGATCCTGCTGGTGGATGCAAAAGCGTTGCTGGACCGGGCCGAGCGCGATGTGCTGGCTGCCCTCGGTGCCGAGGTTGCAGCCACGTCGTGATCAAGCTCCTGGTGGTCGATGATTCCGCCTTGATGCGGCGGCTGCTCGGCAACCTGTTTGCACAACAAGGCGACTTCGCGGTGGCATTCGCGCGCGACGGTCTGGAGGCATTGGAGCGCGTGAACGATTTCGCCCCCGACGTCATTACGCTGGACGTCAATATGCCGCAGATGGACGGGCTTGCATGCCTGGACCAGATCATGCTGACGCGGCCTTGCCCGGTGGTGATGCTGTCGTCGCTGACCGAGGAAGGCGCCGATGTGACACTGCAGGCCATGGCGCTGGGCGCGGTCGATTTTGTCGCCAAGCCGGACGGCGCCATTTCGCTTTCCATGCACGAACTGGGTCCGCGTCTGGTAGAAACCGTGCGTGAAGCGGCACGTGCGCGGGTGCGCCGCAGCCTGCGGCTGACCGAGCGGGTGCGGCGGCGCGCCGCCGGTAGCGCGGCGTATGAGCCGGCGCCGTTCGCGCGGATGGCGCCACACTTGGGCGTGGCTGCCGGGCCGAAACGGTTCGCCGGGCCGATCGACGGTGTCGTTGTCGTCGGCTGCTCGACCGGAGGGCCCGCGGCACTCGATGCGCTGCTCGGCCGGTTGCCGGCGGATTTTCCGTGGCCAATACTGGTCGCGCAGCACATGCCGGCCTCGTTCACCGGTGCCCTGGCGCGCCGCCTCGACCGGCTGTGCGCGCTGACGGTGATCGAGGTGACGCGGCCGATGCCGCTCTCACCCGGCCATGTCTATATCGGCAAGGGCGAGGCCGACATGATCGTCAGTCCGCGGCCCGGCGGCCCGGTGGTCACGGCGGCGCCCTCGTCGTCCGAGTTCCGCTGGCACCCGAGCGTGGACCGGCTGGTCGCGAGCGCGATGCAGCATCTCGGCGCCGCGCGCCTGGTCGGCGTGCTGATGACCGGCATGGGTGACGATGGGGCGGCCGCGATGACGCGGTTGCGCGCGGAGGGCGGCCGCACCATTGCCGAAGCGGAAACGACGGCCGTGATATGGGGCATGCCGGGCGAACTGGTGCGCGCCGGCGGGGCGGATATTGTCGTTCCGGTAGAGGACATCGCCGGCCGGCTGGTGGAATGGCTGCCCCGGGGCGGCACGGCATGAGCTTCGGCGGAGAGGCCGCGGCGCTCAGCGTCAATGATTTGCGGGCGCTCTGCGACTTCCTGTACCGTCGCACCGGCATGTCGTATGGCGAAACGAAACGCTATTATATCGAACGCCGGCTCGCCGACCGCATGGCCTCGGTCGGCGCGAAATCGTTCGCTTCCTACATGAATTTGTTGCGCAGCGGCGGCGCCGAGGTCGAGCAGCTGGTCAACAGCTTTACCGTGAACGAGACCTATTTCTATCGCGAGGTCGAGCAGCTGAGCTGCCTCGGCCGTTCGATGCTGCCGGAAATCGTCGCGCGCCGGCGCCCGGGCGACCTGGTACGAATCTGGTGCGTGCCGTGCTCCACCGGGGAGGAGCCCTATTCGGTGGCGATCTGGCTGCTGGAAAACTGGGCGATGGTCGATGCCTATCATATCGACATCGTCGGTTCGGACATCGATACGCGAACGCTGGCGGCCGCGATGGTCGGCGATTATGGCGAGCGCGCGCTGAGCCGGTTGCCGGCGGACCTGCGGGACCGCTATTTCGAGCCGGTTCGGAACGAGCAGCGGCGCATCATTCAGGACTTGCGGGAATCGGTGCATTTTACCGCGGTCAATCTGGTCGACGCCGCCGCCATGGCGACGCAGGGCCGGTTCGACGTGATTTTCTGCCGCAATGT
>JAATGE010000510.1 GCA_015654825.1 Rhodospirillales bacterium | reverse complement strand
GGCGGGGCTGCTGGCGGCCGGCGGCAGCCATTTGGAAATGCCGTCGAAATCCTGGATCAGCGCCCAGACCTTGGCCGGCGGCGCGCTGGTTTTGACCTGCTGGCTTACCTGGACGGCCGCGGCCGAGCCGGCCATGCCGACCACCAGCAGGCACGCGGCGGTCATCGTGCAAGTTCTTGTCACGGTGTTGTTCCTCCCTTGTAGGTCGTCGTTACACGGAAGCGTCCGCTGCGACGGGCGGGCTGTCAACCGCCGGCGCGAGCACGGAGGCGGGGCCGAGCCGGCGGCGGAACACGCCGTGCAGCAGCACCAGGCTGGTGACCGCCTGCAGTGCAACGGATGCGACCGAGAGGTGCCAGATCCATGTGAGGCGCGCCCCGGGCAGGCCGGCAAGCCAGAAGGCCGGGACCACGAACGTCAGCAGGCGGCTGGCGCTGCTGATGAATGACGGCGTGGTGTCACCGAGGCCCTGGAACATGCCCGAGCAGGCGAACACCAGGCCGCTGCCTACGAAGTTCCACGATGCGATGTGCAGGTAGCCGACTGCCTGCGCGATGACGGCGGGGTCGTGGGTGAACGGCGCCACCAGCAGCTCCGGCCGGATCTGGCAGAGGCCTGTGAGGACCAGCATGATCGAGGCGCCGATGATGGCCGAGTGGCGAAACGTTGCGCGCACGCGGACAAATTCGCGGGCGCCGAAATTCTGCCCGGCGACCGGTGCGGCGGCGAACGCGACGGCCATGGCGGGCAGGAAGATCGCCTGCATGACGCGGCTGCCGATCGCGAACCCGGCCTGGGCGTCGGGACCGAACACGCGGATGACGCGGTACAGCACGCCCATGATCACGAACATCATGAACATTTCGCCGGCCGCGGGCAGCCCGACCACGATCAGGCGGCGCCACACGGCGAAGGCCGGCCGGACGACGTTGCGGTTGAGGCGGACGAGGCGCTGAACGCGCGGCAGCAGCACGACCAGGCCGGCGAGGGCGAGCGTGGTGGCGATGGTGGTGGCGAGGCCCGCGCCGGCGACGCCGAGCGGATGGCCGGTGCCCCAGCCGGCGATCAGGATCGGCGCCAGGATGGCGTTCAACAGCACGGAGGCGCTTTGCAGGATCATCGAGGGCCGCACGACGCCGGTGGCGCGCAACGCCGATCCGACCGCCATGGTTGGATACATGCAGGCGAGCGCGGGCAGGAACCAGGCGAGGTAGATGCGCGCGAACGCGGCGGTGCGCGCATCGGCCGCGAGGCCGCCGAGCAGCCCGGCGCCGAGCGTGTAGCCGAGCGCGAGTGTTGCCAGCGACGCCGCCAGTGCGATGCCGACGGCCTGATTGAATACGAGGTTGGCGTCCGCGCCGTCGCGCCGGCCGACCGCCTGGGCGATCAGGGCGACCGCGCCGACGCCGATCAGCTGGCTGCCGGCCATGACCAGCATGGTGAGGTTCATGGCGGCGCCGACGCCGGCGACGGCCTGCTGGCCGAGGCGGGCCACGAAATACAGATCGATCAGCGAGTAGGCGGCCTGGAAGGCCAGGCCCATCGCAATGAACACCGCCATGCCCACCAGGTGGCGGGCAATCGATCCCTGAGTGAGGTCGCGCATCGGGCCGCTGTGCCCGCTGCGCGGTGATGTGGCAAGGGAGGAGGCAGGGCAATCGCATTTGAAAACCGCCGGCGCCCGCGCCAACCGACGTCGACGAACAAGCAACAATTAACAAAAAGTTTTTGCGTCTTTTTTCAAAAAGAAGTACTTTATCTTGTTTTTTTTTGAAAAAAAGAACCAAAAAACGTTTGTTAATTTGGCTTTCGTTTCGGGTCGAGGCGTCCGGCGCGAATGCCATGGCAGCCCCATCAGAGCCGCAGGATATGCGGCGCGTTGAGGCGCTGTTTTATGTCGGCGATGCCGCGGACCAGGCATTGATCAGGCCGAACTGGCTGCCGGCGGCGGTGAGGCAGGCCGTCCACGGATTGATGGTCTGGGAAACGTTGCCGGAGAGTGGCAGATTGACGTCTGGCATGGAAACCGCCCTCCTTGGCTGCACGGCCCAGGCGTCGCAATCCTTGGGCCATCGATCCTATCGTCAAAGGGGCAAGCACAGTGGCAATCATTACCGGTATTGGCGGCATCTTCTTCCGCGCGGCGGATCCCAAGGCGCTGAAGGCCTGGTACGCGGACGCGCTCGGCATCACCCAGGCGCCGAGCTGGCAGCAATCGGCCGGCCCGACGGTGGTGGAGCCGTTTCCGATGGACACCAATTATTTCGGGCGGCCGACGCAAGGGTGGATGATCAATTTCCGCGTGGACGACCTGCAGGGCTTTGTTGCCGACCTGCGCGCGCGGGGCTTCGAGGTGAAGGATCCGGAGGAATTCGCGCCCGTCGGCTGGTTCGCGCGCATGGCGGACCCGGAGGGCAATCCGATCGAGCTTTGGGAGGTGGCGGGGGGGAGCGAGGAGAGCGCGACGGGGTGAGGGGAGGTTTTCATTGGTAGAAGGCTCAGGGGCTCTGCCCCATAGGCGCGAAGATAAGGATTATAGAGCGAAATCAATGAGTTG
>JAATGE010000589.1 GCA_015654825.1 Rhodospirillales bacterium | reverse complement strand
GCAGCGCCGCCCCCGCCATTGCGCGGCCCGCGGCGCCGCTGCCCACCCAGCTTACCAACAAGATCCTCGCCTACGCCCCGCATGCCGAGGTGGGTCTGGTCAATGCCGCCTACCAGGCCGCCTTCCAGGCGCACGGAACCCAAACCCGCGACAACGGCGACCCCTACATCACGCACCCGCTCGCCGTGGCCGACATCCTGGCGACCTATCGGCTGGACGTGCCCAGCATATGTACCGCGCTGCTGCACGATACGGTGGAGGACACCGGCGTTACCCTGGCGCAAATAGAACGCCAGTTTGGCGCGACGATCGCCGGCCTGGTGGACGGCGTCACCAAGCTGACCCGACTAGAGCTGCAAAGCGACCGCACCAAGCAGGCGGAAAATTTCCGCAAACTCGTACTCGCCATGAGCCGCGACATTCGCGTGCTGTTGGTAAAACTCGCCGACCGCCTGCACAACATGCGCACGCTGGGATTTGTCGCCAACGTGGAACGGCGCAAGCGCATCGCTCACGAGACGATGGACATCTACGCGCCGCTCGCCGCCCGCATCGGCATGGACGCAATGAAGAGCGAGTTGCAGACCCGCGCCTTCGCGGTGCTGGAGCCGGAAGCTTACGGCACCATCCAGGCGCGCCTGAACTATCTGCGCGGCCAGGGTGCCGACGTGATCGAGGAAGTACGCCAGGAGCTGGCCGAGGTATGCCGCGACGCCGGCGTCGAGGTGCTGGAGGTGTCCGGTCGGGAAAAGAGCGCCTACTCGATCTGGGAAAAGATGCAGCGCCGCAATGTGGCGTTCGAGCAGCTGTCCGACATCATGGCGTTCCGCATCGTGGTTCCGACGCGCGAACAATGTTACTGGGCGCTGGGCGCGGTGCACGCCGCCTACCCGGTGATCGCCGCGCGCTTCAAGGACTATATTTCGACACCGAAAACCAACGGCTACCAAAGCCTGCACACCGGCGTGACACTCCGCCATCCGCGCAACCAGAAAATCGAAATCCAGATCCGCACCCGCGCGATGCACGAAGTCGCCGACAACGGCGTCGCCGCGCACTGGACGTTCAAGGAAGGCGGCACGGCCCCGCCGCAGGAAGTGCAGCGCTTCGGCTGGGTGCAGGATCTGCTCGAAATCCTGGAAAATTCTGGCGCGCCCGACGAATTCCTGGAAAACACCAAACTCGAACTCTACCAGGACCAGGTCTTCTGCTTTACGCCGAAAGGCCAGCTGATCCAGCTGCCCCGCGGCGCCACCCCGATCGATTTCGCGTACGCCGTGCACAGCCAGGTCGGCGACAGTTGCGTCGGCGCCAAAATCAACGGCCGCCTGATGCCGCTGCGCCACGAGCTGCAGAACGGCGACCAGGTCGAAATCATGACGGCGCGCGGCGGCACGCCCTCGCCGTCATGGGAACGCTGGGTCGTTACCGGCAAGGCGCGCGCCCGCATCCGCAAATATGTGCAGGCGCAGCAGCGCGCGCAGTCGATAGACCAGGGCCGCGCGGCGCTCGCCCGTGCGTTCCGCCAGGACGGCCTAGACGGTTCCGACAAGGTGCTCGAAACCGCGCTGAAGCCGCTGAAACTGGCGACCCTGACCGATCTGTTCGTCGCCGTCGGCGGCGGCCATATCGGCCCCAAGGACGTGATCCACGCGGCCTACCCGGAAATGAAGGCGGCGGCGCGCGGACCGCGCGACCTGGCCTCGCTGCTGCAGCGGCCCAGCACCGCGAAGGCGTCCCCGCGCGAACGTGGCATGCCGGTCACCGGCCTCGTCGCCGGCATGGCGATGCACTACGCCGGCTGCTGCCATCCGCTGCCCGGTGACCGCATCGTCGGCATCGTGACCACCGGCAAGGGCGTCACGATCCACACGCGCGACTGCCCGACGCTGGAAAGCTTCGCCGCGACGCCCGAACGTTTCATCGATGTCGACTGGGACTATCCCGGCACCGGGCAGGGCGCGGAGGCGGTGCACACCGGCCGCATCAGCGTTATCGCCGGCAACGAGCCGGGCATGCTCGCGAACCTCACCAACGCCATCTCGCGCCACGAGGGCAGCGTCGCCAATCTCAAGATCATCAACCGCCAGCAGGATTTCATGGAAGTGCTGGTCGACGTGGAAGTGCGCGACGTGCGCCATTTGGCCAACGTGATCGCCGGCCTCCGCGCCGTAAAAGGCTTTACCCAGGTGGAGCGCGCACAATCGTGACCGCCCCGGTCCCCCGCGCGCCCGATCGCCGCGCCCGCCCGTGATCCTCGGCCTCGGCACCGACCTCTGCGACATCCGCCGTGTGGAACTTGTGCTGTCCCGGCACGGCGATCGCTTTCTGCGCCGCGTGTTCACCGAAACCGAGCGCGCCAAGGCGGCCGGCCGCATCGAGAGCCTGCGCGCGCCGACCCTCGCCAAGCGCTTCGCCGCCAAGGAGGCCTGCGCCAAGGCGCTCGGCACCGGCTTTTCGCGCGGCGTTTTTCACTCGGACATGGGCGTCGTGAATCTGCGCGGCGGCCAGCCGACCATGGCGCTGACCGGCGGCGCCCTGGCGCGCCTGGCGGCGATCACGCCCCCGGGGATACGCGCCGAAATTGCATTGTCGCTGACCGACGAACCGCCTTACGCGTTCGCGCAGGTGATTATTTGGGGGAGAATTGAGGGGTAGGCTAAGGCCAGGGGCTCTGCCCCTGCACCCCGCTGGGGCCTGAGGCCCCAGACCCCCATTTTTCGGCGGGTCCACGGCGAAGCCAGTACCACACACGGCTTTCCTGGCTTCCCGTTCCCCCCAACGAACGGGGGTCTGGGGCCTCAGGCCCCAGCGGGGTCCAGGGCAGAGCCCTGGCCTTCCCTTACCGCTGTGCCGCCAGCCGCATACTCTCCCCGAGCATCACACAATTGCGCCCGGCATCCTTGGCATCATACAGCGCCCGATCGGCATCCCGCAGCAAGTCTTCCGTGCTGCCGCCCCGCTGCGAGGCGGCGCACCAGGCAAGCCCGATACTAACGCTCACCACGCGGCCCGGCTGGCCGGGATGCTCGATCGCCAGCGCCGACACCGCACTGCGAAGCCGCTCGCCCATCGCCGCCATGTCCTGCCGCGACACGCCCGGCAGCAGCACCACGAACTCCTCGCCGCCATAGCGCGCGGCGCGGTCGCGCTCGTC
>JAATGE010000590.1 GCA_015654825.1 Rhodospirillales bacterium | reverse complement strand
TTGTCGCTTCAATAGGGCGTGGTTCCTTACAGCGGGCCGTTGCCTCCGAGCAGGATGTCCGTTGGCGGGGAGATGCCGTCGCGCGTGGTGTTTGAGTATGTGTAGAGGATTGTCTCGGTCCAGCTGGTGCCTCCGGCGGCCGGCGGGCTGAGGCTGAAGACCGTGCCGAAGCCGGTGCTTTTCTTCTTCGCGGTGCCGCCGCGGTTGGTGGTGCCGTAGAGCGTGCCGCCGGCGTCGATCGCGAGCCCGGCCTCGGGCAGGCCGCCGTCGCCGTCGGCTTGGGTGAAGACGTGCAGCGTGGTTTCGGTCCAGGGGGCGCCCGGGGCGACGGGCGGCGTCAGGGCGAAGACGGTGCCGTCGGCGTTGCCGCCGGGGCCGCCGGCGCGCGTGGTGGTGCCGTAGAGGACGCCGCCGGGGCCGAATACGAGGCGGCCGGTGGGGGCCACGCCATCCTGGTGGCTGGTGTAGAAGCTGTAGAGGATCGTTTCGGACCACGCGGTCTGGCCGGCGGCGGGCGGGGACAGTTCATAGACGGTGCCGAGGCCGGAGGTGCCGCCGCCGTAGGTGGTGCCGTAGAGGTTGCCGGCGTTGTCGAGAATGACGCCGGCGTAGGGGTTGTTGGCGTCCGCGGTGCCGTGGGTGCCGAAATTGTAGAGGTTGGTGAAGGTGGCGGCGGGGGCGGTGCGCGGGATTGCCGCGAGGCTGCAGGCGGCCGCGAGGCCGGCGAGTAATCGGGGGCTGCAATACATGGTGGTCTCCCGCGGCGTGGCCGTACCGCGTTGCGTCGGCGGTGTTGAATTGCGCTTTATACGCGTTGGGGCGGGCAACCCGAAACCCCCTTGCGGGGGGCGTGTGTTCGTGAGCGGCCATAGTGACCGTGCGTCGTGTACGCGGTATAGACAGGGTTTATAGACAGGGTGGCGCGGTGGCACTCAGCATCAAGGCAGGGGAGGCGGACCTCCTTGCGCGTAGGCTCGCCCGCTTGACCGGGGAGAGCATGACTGACGCTGTTACCGTGGCGCTGCGCGAGCGGCTGGCCCGCGAAGAGGCGCGGCTTGCATCGGCCGGAACCTACACCAGCCGGGTGGCCGACCTTGCCGCGCGGCTGCGTGCTGCCTACGACACGCGGCCGGTGAGCAAGGCGGAATGGGACGCGGCCAGCGGGGAGCCGTGATTGTCGTCGATTCCTCGGCTGTGGTCGCGATCCTGCTGGGCGAAAGCACCGCGGGGGCATTGCTGGAGGTTTTGGCCGGCGATCCGGCCCGCATCATGTCGGCGGCCAACTATCTGGAGGCGGGTACCGTGCTTGCCGCCCGACGCAGCCGGGCGCCGGAGGCCGCGATCGCCGATCTGGATGCGTTCCTGGCGGAGGCTGGTATCGACCTGGCGCCGGTAGATGCCGAACAGGCGCGGGTGGCGCTGCGGGCACGCGTCCGCTACGGGCGTGGAATGGGTCACGGCGGCACGCTGAATTTCGGCGATTGTTTCGCGTACGCGCTGGCGCGCAGCCGCGCCGCGAAATTGCTGTTCGTGGGCGACGATTTCCATACCACCGATGTGCTGCCTGCGATCATGCAGGCGGGCCGGGCATGAGCCGGTTGAGCGCCGAGGGGGCCTCGCCGGCGATGGCGCAGTGGTTTGCGCTGAAGGAGCAGCATCCGGATGCGCTGCTGTTCTTTCGCATGGGCGATTTTTTCGAAATGTTCTTTGACGATGCGGAGGCGGCCAGCGGGGCACTGGATATCGCGCTGACGCAGCGCGGCGAGCATGGCGGCGCGCCGATCCCGATGTGCGGCGTGCCGGTGGCGACCGCGGAGCTTTACCTGGCACGGCTGATACGGCGCGGGTTTCGCGTGGCGGTGGCGGAGCAGATGGAGGCGGCCAGCGCGCGGGCGGGGAAGGCGCCGCTGAAGCGCGATGTGGTGCGGCTGATTACGCCCGGCACGCTGACCGAGGACACGCTGCTGGAGGCGGGGCGGCCCAGTCTGCTGCTGGCACTGGCGGAGACCGGGGACGCGATGGGTGCGGCGTGGCTGGATGTCTCGACCGGGCTGTTTGAAACGGCGCCGGTGGCGGCGGGTGGGCTGCCGGCGTTGCTCGGGCGGCTCGATCCGGCGGAGATATTGGCGCCGGAAGCGGCGGTGCTGGGGGATTTTTCGGGGCGGCGGGCGCCTTCGATGGCGGCGCCGCCGCCACTGGCCGCGCGCCGCCGGCTGGCCGAGGCTTTTGGCGTGGCGAGCCTGGATGCGTTCGGGGTGTTTTCCGACGCCGAGGCGGCGGCCGGGGCGCTGGCGGTGGATTATTTGCGGCTGACGCAGGCGGGGAAACTGCCGCGGCTGTCGCACCCGGTGCCGATGGGTTTTGCGGCGCAGATGGAGATGGATGCGGCGACGCGGGCGAGCCTGGAGATTGTCCGCACGCGCGATGGGGGGGCGGAGCTGACGCTGTTTGCCAGCGTCAATCGCACAGCGACGGCGCCGGGGGCGCGGATGCTCGCGGCGTGGATCGCGGCGCCGCTGACCGATACGGGGGCGATCGCGGCGCGGCAGGATGGGTGGGTCTGGTTGCGGGCGGCGGCGGACCGGCTAGCGTCG
>JAATGE010000509.1 GCA_015654825.1 Rhodospirillales bacterium | reverse complement strand
GGGCCAGGCCGATCGGGATCGGCGCGAATCCAGCAGGGGGGCGCTTCGAGGTCGCGCCGAGGATGATGAACAGGAAGAAGATCGTGGCGACGACTTCCATGAGGAAGCAGGAGACCAGGTTGTAGTTGCCCGGGCTGAGGTCTCCGTAGCCGTTCGCGGCGAAGCGGCCGGGATCGAAATCCGGCTTGCCGGTGGCGATCAGGTAGAGCACGGCGGCGGCGGTGATGGCGCCGACGAGTTGCGCTGCGATGTAGCCCGGGACGTCGCCGAGCTTGAAGCGGCCGCCCGCCCATATGCCGATGGTAACGGCCGGGTTGAAATGACCGCCGGAAATGTGGCCGACCGCGTATGCCATTGTCAGCACGGTCAGGCCGAAGGCGAGCGCCACGCCGGCGAACCCGATGCCGAGATCGGGGAACGCGGCGGCGATTACGGCGCTGCCGCAGCCGGCGAAGGTGAGCCAGAAAGTGCCGAAAAACTCGGCACCCAGACGTTGTGCGACATTCATTTTTTTCTCCCCTTGTTCTGGCCCGCCGACACGGGACCAGGGCGAGCTTATCGCGCGCCGTACCGGTTTGGTATGGCCGTTGGACAGAGCGCGGCCGGGGCGGCCGCCCGGCGCCTGGCCGGTGCCACGAACACCGGCCAGGGTGACGCAGGGATCGGCATCCGGCGCGGCACGCGGGAGGGGTGGAACTCCGCAGCGCCTTGATTATTTGTCGATGTGACCGGCAGGTTTGCGATACCGAGCGCGAATGCAATTGCATTCAACGTCGCGACGCGGCCGGACTTGGGGCCCATGTCGACACGAGGTCCGATACGATATGAGAACGGTTCTCGACTCCATTCTGACCCGGCTGATCCGCTATGGATGCCTGGCGGTCAGCTGGCCGGACGGCACCAGGCGCGTCTATGCCGGTGCGCCCGGCCCAGCCGCGGAGCTCCGCGTCGAACACCCGGATTGGGTGCGCCGCCTGGCGCTGGACCCGGCGATGGTGTTTGGTGAAGCCTACATGGAAGGCGCGCTGCAGCCGGTCGGCTGCGACATCTATGATGTGCTCGATGTGCTGCTGCTCAATACCAGCCAGGGCGCGAGCCATCCGGTGGTGCGACTGCACCAGCGGTTGCGCGACCTGGGCCAATGGCTTGGCCGCCTGACGGGCCGTGGGCCGGAGCGTCACGAAGTGGCCTATCATTACGATCTCGACAGCCGGCTGTACAGCCTGTTCCTCGATGAGGATCAGCAATATTCCTGCGCGTATTTCCGCCGGGGGGACGAATCCCTGGAGGAGGCCCAGCGTGAAAAGAAGCGGCATATCGCGGCCAAGCTGCTGCTGAACCGGCCGGGGCTGACTGTTCTGGACATTGGCTGCGGCTGGGGCGGCCTGGCGTTGACGCTGGCGCAGGATTTTGGCGCGCGGGTGACCGGCATTACGCTTTCGACCGAGCAGCTCAATCTCGCGCGGGCACGCGCGGAAGCGGCCGGGCTCAGCGATTTGGTGCGCTTCGAATTGGCTGACTACCGGTCGATCGATGCCCGTTATGACCGTATTGTTTCGGTGGGCATGCTGGAGCATGTCGGCAACGCCAACTACGGCGCATTCTTTGGCATGGTACAGCGTTGCCTGGAGCCGGACGGTGTGGCGCTTATCCACCATATCGGGCGCGCCGCGGGTCCCGGTTCCACCAGTCCGTGGTTACGAAAATACATTTTCCCCGGTGGTTATTCGCCGGCGCTCAGCGATGTGCTGCCTGACATCGAGCGTTCCGGCCTCATGACGACCGATATCGAGGTGCTGCGGCTGCACTATGCGCGGACGTTGCGGCTATGGCGCGAGCGCTTCGCGCTGCACCGCGACACGATACGCGATCTTTATGATGAGCGCTTCTGCCGAATGTTCGAGTTCTATCTCGCCGGAGCGGAGCTTACATTCCGCCATGAGCGCCACGTGGTATTCCAGGTTCAGCTATCACCGAGCCAGACTTCATTGCCGTTCACCCGCGACTACATGATGGCGGAACCCGGTCCAAATCCACGGATCATCCAGACGGCGCAGGCGCTCTGAGCAGCGCCGCTCCGCGCATCGCATGACAGTTTGTTCAAGGGCGGGATCGCGGGAAACCTTGGGCGGCGTGAATGCGTTGCTCTGGTCGGTCACTCGCGCGTTGCGCGCAAACTGTGAGGAGTACTCGAGATGTTGAGCAAGCTGACATTCGCGGCCAGCCTTATGCTGAGCGCCGCCGCCATGGCACAAACCCCGGTGCCGGGGGGCGCGCCGACCGCGCGAGCTGTCGCGCCGCCGGCGTCGACGATGGCGCCCGCCGGTGCCGGCCCCGCCAAGTCCGCGCCCGCCGATAGCACGCCGTCGACGGCGGATCTTTCCGTCGCGGACAAGAAGTTCGTCGAAAAGGCGGCTTCCGGCGGCATGGCGGAGGTGCAGGCGGCGCAGTTGGCGCAGCAGAAGGCGGACGATCAGAAGGTGAAGGATTTTGCGCAGCAGATGATCAGCGATCATACAAGCGCGAACCAGCAACTGACGGCGCTGGCGCAGAAGAAGGGCGTGACGATACCCACCGACCTCGATTCCAAGGATCAGAAGGAGCTTGACAAGCTCAGCAAGCTCGACGGCAAGAAGTTCGACAAGGCGTATCTGAAGTCGGAAGTGAAGGACCACCAGGCGATGCTGTCGCTGCTGCAGAAGGAGTATAAGGGCGGCAAGGACGCAGACCTGAAATCC
>JAATGE010000138.1 GCA_015654825.1 Rhodospirillales bacterium | reverse complement strand
CCGTCTTCAGCTTCGGTACGATCCGTTGATGTCGATGTAGCCGTGCGTCAGGTCGCAGGTCCAGGCGGTGTCGTGCCCGCCACCCAATCCCAGATCGATCGCAATTACTATTTCCCGCCCACGCATGTGCGCCACCACCGGCGCTTCATCGTAACCGGGGACCACGGAGCCCTCGCGCGCCATCCAAACACCGCCGACGCCCACCGAAAGCCGGTCGCGGTCCGCCGGCTCGCCCGCCTTGCCCACCGCCATGACAATGCGGCCCCAGTTCGCGTCCTCACCCGCCACCGCGGTCTTCACCAACGGCGAATTGGCAACCGACAACGCGACACGTCTCGCAGAGCGATCATCCACCGCGCCGGTCACGTCGATGCGGATCAGCTTTTGCGCCCCCTCGCCGTCACGCACCACCTGCAACGCCAGGTCCAGCAGCACCTCGTTCAGCGCCGCGCCGAACGCCGCGACATCGGCCTCCGGCGCGTTGCCCGCTTCCCCGGTCGCGAACAGCAGAACGGTGTCGCTGGTGGAGGTATCGGAGTCGACCGTAATGCGGTTGAAGCTGAGGTCCACGCCGGCCCTCAGCAGCTTCTGCAGCGTCACCGCCGGCACCGCCGCGTCGGTGAATACAAAACACAGCAACGTCGCCATGTCCGGCGCGATCATGCCGGATCCCTTGGCGATGCCGGTGACGCGCACGCTGCTGCCCCCCAGCATCGCGGTCCGCGTGCTGGCCTTCGGGAATGTGTCCGTCGTCATGATGCCGCGCGCCGCCTGCTCCCAGGCATCATCGGCGAGCGACGCATGCAGCCCCGGCAGGGCCGCGACGATGCGCTCGTGCGGCAACACCTCGCCGATCACGCCGGTGCTGGCCAGGAACACCTCGCCCGGCACGCAGCCGGCAACAGACGCCGCCGCCACCGCGGTCGCGCGCGTGGAAACCTGGCCGGCGGCACCGGTGAACACGTTGGCATTGCCGGCATTGACCACCAGCGCCCGCGCGGCCCCGCCGACGAGCGCGGCCCGGCACCAATCCACCGGTGCGCCCGGGCAGCGATTGCGCGTGAACACACCCGCCACACTGGTGCCGGCGGCGAACTCGGCCAGCACCAGGTCGGTGCGGCCGACATAGCGAATGCCGGCCGCGGCGGCCGCCAGCCGCACACCCGCCACTGGCGGCAGCGCGGGCAACGGAACCGCCAACGGACTCACCATCGAGCCCAACCTCGCAAGTCGCAGGGCGCCTTGGCGCCCGCCATTACTTCGCCGCGGGCGCCGCCGGTACCGCCGCCGCCGGCATCACCGGGGTCGCACCGGGCTTCACGGGCGTGCCGTCGCCGTTGAAAAGCTGCACCTTCACCGCCGCCTTCGCCTGCGCGATGAACGCCTTGGCGTCCGACTGCAGCAGCTTCTGCTTGATATCGTCATGCACCTGGTCATAGGTCGGCGGCTGCGAAACCCGCGTCTCCAGCACCTGGATCACGTGCCAGCCATAGCGCGTATGCACCGGCGTCTTGGTGTATTCCTGCGGCTTCAGCGAGAACGCGGCGGCCGAGAACTCGGTCAGCATGTCGCCCTTCTTGAAGAACCCAAGGTCGCCGCCCTGCTGCGTGGAGGGGTCCTTCGGATCACCAAGCTTCTTGGCCAGCTCATCGAACTTCGCACCCTTGTCGAGCTGCGCGATGATGTCCTTCGCCTTCGCCTCGCTATCCACCAGGATATGGCGGGCGTGCACTTCGGGCTCGCCCGGCTTGCCGGCGTATTCCTTATCGTACTGCGCCTTGATCGCTTCCTCGTCGACCTTCGGCAGCACGGCGCGGCGCAGCGCCTCGCCCTGCAGCACCTGGTCGGCCGCGGCCTGCATCCGGTGCGCGATCTGCGGATCCTTGTCGAGGCCCTGCTTGCGCGCCTGGATCTGCACCGCCTTGCCGCTCACCAGTTGCTCGATCAGCAGCGGGAACAGCTTGTCGGGCGACATCTGCTGCTGGATCTGCGGCGGCAGGCCCTGCGCCGCGGCCGCCAGATCGGACATCCGGATCGGGTCGCCGTTGACGGTCGCCACGATGGTGCCGCCGCCCGGTGGCGCCGGTGGCTGCTTGGGCGGCGCCGCGAGCGCGGCAAAGGAAATCGCCGCCGCGGTCAGGGCGGTCGTCACAGCCAGGAAACGCATCTTCAACCTCGGATGGGAAAGTTGGGCGCCTTATGGACGAAGGGCCTTGGGGCGGCAACCACGGCCCGGGATGAAAGTAAGGAAAGGTAGAAGACCGTCGTACCCGCTCCTCGAGCCGGTCTGGGGCTTGAGGGGACGGATCCCCATATCGCTCGGCGTGACCGGTCCAGCGCAGCGCCCTGCCTTCCCCAGGCTGTCCGGCCTTAACAGCGGCACGCCAATTGACCCTGGCCCTGCCCCCCCCTATTTCAGCCCTCTCTTCCCGGATTGAGCCTCATGTTTGCCAGCCTTGCCCGCGCCGTATTCGGCACGTCCAACGAACGCGCCCTGAAGGCGTACCAGCGGCGGGTTCCCAGCATCAACGCCCTCGAGCCCGCCATCCAGGCGCTCGACGACGCCGCCCTGCGCGCCAAGACGGACGAGTTCCGCCAGCGCCTGGCCGACGGCGCCACGCTCGACGAACTGCTGCCCGAAGCCTTCGCGGTAGTCCGCGAGGCCGCCCGCCGGGTGCTCGGGCTGCGCCATTTCGACGTGCAGCTGGTCGGCGGCATGGTGCTGCACGACGGCAAGATCGCCGAAATGAAGACCGGCGAGGGCAAGACCCTGGTCGCGACACTCCCGGTCTACCTGAACGCCATCGGCGGCAAAGGCGTGCACGTCGTCACCGTCAACGACTACCTGGCCCGCCGCGACAGCGAGGACATGGGCCGCGTCTACGGCTTCCTCGGCCTCTCCACCGGCGTCATCGTGCACGGCATCGGCGACGAGGAGCGCCGCGAGGCCTACGCCTGCGACGTCACCTACGGCACCAACAACGAATTCGGCTTCGATTACCTGCGCGACAACATGAAGTATCGCCTGGAGGACATGGTCCAGCGGCCCTTCAACTACGCCATCGTCGACGAGGTCGACAGTATTCTGATTGACGAAGCGCGCACCCCCCTGATCATCAGCGGCCCCGCCGAGGACAGTTCGGACCTCTATCGTAGCGTCAACCTGGTTGTCGCCGAGCTGGTGAAGGACCCCAGCACCTACGAAAAAGACGAAAAGATGAAAACCGTCCACCTGACCGAGCCCGGTTCGGAGACGGTGGAGGACATGCTGCGCGCCGCCGGCATCATTACCGAAGGCAACCTGTACGACATCTTCAACGTCGCCGTGGTGCACCACACCCAGCAGAGCCTGCGCGCCCACACTTTGTTCGCCCGCGACGTCGACTACATCGTCCGCGACGACAAAGTTGGGATTATCGACGAATTCACCGGCCGCATGATGGAAGGGCGGCGCTATTCGGAAGGCCTGCACCAGGCGCTGGAGGCGAAGGAATTCGTTACCGTCCAGCAGGAAAACCAGACGCTGGCGACCATCACGTTCCAGAACTATTTCCGCCTGTTCCCAAAACTCGCGGGTATGACCGGCACGGCCTTGACCGAAGCCGACGAGTTCATGGAAATCTACAAGCTCGCCGTCGTCGAAGTACCCACCAACGTCCAGGTGATCCGCAAGGACGCCGACGACGAAGTGTACCGCACCGGCGCGGAAAAGTTCGATGCCGTGGCGCTGTTGATCGAGGAAGCCCGCAAGCGCGAACAGCCGGTTCTCGTCGGCACCGTCAGCATCGAAAAGAGCGAAGTGCTGAGCGAGCTTTTGAAAAAGCGCGGCGTGCCGCACAACGTGCTGAACGCGCGCTTCCACGAGCAGGAAGCCAGCATCATCGCCCAGGCCGGCGCACCCGGCGGCGTCACCATCGCCACCAACATGGCCGGCCGCGGCACCGACATCAAACTCGGCGGCAACCTGGATATGCGCCTGCGCCAGGAAGTCGACCCGATCGCCGATCCCACCGAACGCGCCGCCCGCGAAGCCGCCATCCGCACCGAAATCGTCAACAACCACGAGCGCGTCAAACAGGCCGGTGGCCTGCTGGTGATCGGCACCGAACGCCACGAAAGCCGGCGCATCGACAACCAGCTGCGCGGCCGCTCCGGCCGCCAGGGCGACCCCGGCGGCTCGCGCTTCTTCCTGAGCCTCGAAGACGATCTGATGCGCATCTTCGGCTCCGACCGCATGGGCCCGATGCTGCAGCGCCTCGGCCTCAAGGACGGCGAGGCGCTCGTCCACCCCTGGCTCAACAAGGCGCTG
>JAATGE010000247.1 GCA_015654825.1 Rhodospirillales bacterium | reverse complement strand
CTGTGGCAGGACATGATCGCCGCCGGCGTCGCCGTCGCCGCCTACGGCATCTTTTTCTCGACGCCGCTCCGCATGCTCGGCTGGCCGGTCTCGGTCGGCATGCTGGCCCACGGCATGCGATGGGTCGCGCTTACGGTACTCGGCACAAGCGCCGCCACCGGCGCGCTGATTGCCTGTCTCATCGTGGGCCTGATCCTCACGCCGGTCGCCCGCCGCCGCCACATGCCGTTCGCCGCCATCGGCTTCGCCTCGGTAGTGTCGATGATCCCGGGCGTCTTTCTGTTCCGGATGGCCAGCGGCCTACTTCAGCTCGCCGACGGCTCGCACACCTCATTGCAACTGCTGAGCTCAACGATCGCCGACGGCATGACGGCCATGTTCATTATCCTGGCAATGAGTTTTGGCCTGATCGTTCCGAAACTGGTAATCGACCGCATCGGTAACCGCGGCGGGCAGGGAACGTGCGCCCGTCGTCGTACAAGGAACAATTAGCGAAAGTTTTTGCTTCTTTTTTCAAAAAGAAGTGGTTTTTCGTGTTCTTTTTTGAAAAAAAAGAACCAAAAAACTTTTATTCATTTGGCCTTTGTTTTGGGTCGGAGCGCCGGACTCTTTGTCAGTTCAGGAGAGTTCCAAATACAATTCCTTCGGATGCGGGCGCTCGCGGGCCTCGCAAAATAACACAGAAATTGATCGTGGCGCTACGCGATTTGGGCTGTTGTGCCATATCACCCTCTGTTAGCGTTCCCGCCTGGGCCATTTTTGGGCCGCGATCCCGCGCATGTGCGGGGCGCGACCCGCTTGGCGAAACATCCATCAGTGGGAGAGTCTCTTGCAAAGAAGCAATGACATCACCAGCATTGCAACCGACCAGCCGCGGCCGAAGCGCCCGCGGCGGAACGTTGGCCGCAGTCGCGCGGCATCGGCGCTGATACTGCTCGGAACCGGTGCTTTCGCCGGCGCGGCCGATGCGCAGACAGGCTATGTCGGTATTCTGGGGGGCGGCCCGGTGTACATGCACATCCCGCTGAATATCAAGGAACTGAAGAAGTCCGGGTTCAACGAACTGATCGTCTGGAGCGTCGAGGTCAACAGCACGGGCGACCTGAACCTGAACGGCGAATTTCCGCTTACGTCCGCGGGCGTCTATATCGGTAACCAGACACACCCCGACTTCCCCGCCGACCTGGCGAAGATCAGGCAGGGAACCGTAAAGCGTGTCACCTTCAGCATCGGCTCCTCCAACTACGGTGATTGGGAGGACATCAAGTCGCTGGTCGACGCGCAGGGAACCGGGCCGGACAGCATCCTCTACAAGGATTTTGCCGCGCTGAAGGCAGCGCTCCCGGTCGACGCAATCGATTTCGATGACGAAAATAGCTACGACTCGGCTTCGTCCGTCAAATTCGCCGTGATGCTGGGAAAGCTCGGCTACAAGGTCACCATGAACCCGTACGTCAACGCCGACTACTGGACGTCGCTGGTACAGCAAATCAACAATAAGCGTGCCAATACCGTGGACGGCATTCATTTGCAGGCCTTTGCCGGGGGCAATGGCAACAGTCCTTGCGCGGACTGGAATTTCGGCAGCGTCCCGGTTTATCCCGGTATATCGGACCAATCCTCGGCGCCCCCGTACCTGACGCCGAAGCAGACCAAGGTCGCGATGCAGGACTGGCATAAACAATGCGGCATCACCGGCGGCTGGGTCTGGATTTTCGATCAGATCGCAGGCACCAACCAGGTACGAAAATACGCCCAGGCGATCACCGCCGGCGTCGGCGGAGCGGCGCGGTAACGGTCGATGCCGGCTGCCGTCGTTGCGAATGAGCTCGATGCTGCTACCAATCCCGGAACAGATAAACCGGGGTTTGGGGCCTACTGGCCCCAACGGGGTCCAGGGGCAGAGCCCCTGGCCTTCTCTCCGCCCCCGATATCAGAGATCCACCACGATATCGCCCGCCGGCTGCGAGCAGCATATCAGCATATTGCCGTCGGCCGGTGGTTCAACCGGATCCGGCCGATACGAAATGGTGCCGGCGATAAGTGCGGTCTCGCAATTGTGGCACACGCCAGTGCGGCATGACCATCGCACCGGTACGTCGCACGCCTCGGCCAATTCCAGGATGCTCTGAAGCGAAAAGTCCCAGTGCACATCGAGTCCGCTGCGCGCGAATGATACCAGCGGCCCCGTACCTGTCGCACCTGTCGGCAAATGCGGCGGCTTTAGCGGCACCGCGGCGACGCCCGGGGTCAACGCCGGGCCCGCGCCAAATATTTCGCTGCGGATTCGGTTGGCGGCGACGCCCCAGGCCGCGAGGCCAGCCGTCAGGTCGGTTATAAAAGCGGGCGGCCCACACAGGTAGAAATCGGCATCGCGCGGCACGCCCAATCTTTCCAGGGCAGCCACGCTCACATGGCCCGCCGCATCGAAATCGACACCGAGGCGATCCTCGCCACCGGGCGCGCTGTAGCTTATGTAACGGTGTGTGTTGGGCAAGGCTTTGAGGCAGGCACGCACCTCGTCGGCAAACGGATGCTCGCCGCCGTCGCGGGTTCCGTAAGTCCACCAGACCTCCCGCGTCGATAATCCCGTCGCCAGCGCATGCAGCATGGCAAGTACCGGCGTCGCACCGATCCCGGCGCTGAGCAGAACGACGGGCCCACCGCCCGGCTGCAGAACAAAGCTGCCGCGCGGCGCGGTCACCTCGATTATATCGCCGATCCGAACCCCATCGCCGATATAGGCCCCGGCCACGCCATCCCGATTGCGCTTGACGCTGATGCGATACCGCATGTTGCTCGCCTCGCCCGACAGCGAGTAGCTGCGCAGCAGCGCGGGCGCATCTTGCCTCGGTCGCAGCCGCAGCACGATAAACTGCCCGGGCAGGCCCGGCGTCACCGGGCCGCCATCGATGCTCTCCAGCATCAGCGAGGTCACGCTCAGGCTCTCGCGCTTCTTGTCCACTACCCGCATTTGGCGAAACCCCGCCCACGCCGGCGGCGGGCCGATCGCCGGCCCCAGGCCCGGGTTGCCGCTCGTTGCGCCGCCGCTCCGGGCCCTTTCGAGCAACGCCTGGAAGGAACCACGCCAGCCAGCGCTCAACGCAGGGATGCGCACCGCCTGCTCCAGCCGGCTCGCCGGATGGCCAGGCTTGTACAACAGCGCATTCACCTCGGCGACGCTCATGTTTCCGGGCTCGCGCGTTACAAGCACGATCTCATCGCCGGCTTCGACCTCGCCCTCTTCCAGCACGCGGAAGTAAAACCCGGGCCTATCGTGCGCGACGAGCAGTGCCGCCATGCGCGGCTCATTCATTCGGATACCGATCCTGTAGCAGGTGACGCGCGGCTGCGTCACCTCGAACACCGCGGAACCGATCCGATACTGGTCGCCGATGCACACTTCCTCGTCGGATAAAGCCTCGATGGAAAAATTTTCTCCGAACTCCCCATACGTGAAGTCGGTCCGGCCGAGTTGGTTTTGCCAATATCGATAGGATTCGATCTGATAGACGAACACCGCCCGATGCTCGCCGCCGTGCCCCGCCAAATCCCCCTGGCCGTCACCATCGATCTTGAGCCGCCGAACCATTCGCCGGCCGGCAACGGGCGCCTTCCAGATTCCGGTATGGACTGTCCTGCCCTGCCACGCGACGTCGCGGGGAAGTCCCACATTGACGGAAAGCAGCCGCGCCATCACGGGGCCACGGGTTCCATGCGCTTGAGCACTTCATCGGTCGACCACACGGCATGGGCAAGAAATTGGTAGTTGATCATCGCCGCCTGATAGCCGTCTCCCCATTTCGGATGCCGCGGTCCCGCCGTCGCATCCCTTATAATGGCAACCT
>JAATGE010000224.1 GCA_015654825.1 Rhodospirillales bacterium | reverse complement strand
GGCCTCAGACCCCCATTGCCACTGCGCGGCTTTTCATCGTAGGTGAACTCCCGCCGCGCGGCGCTCACGACAGCGGCGGCACGCCGACGGGGGTCCAGGGGGCAGAGCCCCTTGGCCTTTTTCCTAGGCCAAAATAAGCCGCTTCATATCGACAAACAGCGCCCCCTCGAACTTCGCGCTCAGATCCATCCAATCCTCCGGCTGGTCATCGCTATCGCGGTCCCCCTCGCGTGGCACTTCCAGCCCGCTCAGCGTGGCCTCCGTTTCAGTATTGATCCAGCTGAATTGCAGCGCCGCGTCGTCGCCGCCGGTAAGCCGCAATTCGCTTTGATCGGCCAGCGGCGGATCCGGCACATCGCGCAGGATGGTGACTTTCAGCAGTTCCAGCGGCAGGTCCCGCACTGACAGATCCGACGCGATCAATTTTTCCCGCAGCGCGGGCCACCCGAACACCAGGCGCGGCGTCAGGTTCTCGCCGATTTCCTGTGAGGCGGGCGGCGCGTTCTTGCCAAAATTCTCCTCGAAGATCTCGCGCGCCTCCTGCTCCTCCGCTGCCCATTGCGGCAGGCCGCTCGCATCCTGCAACAGAATCCATTGCCCGCGCCCGGTATCGAGATAGGTCAGATGCGCCGGCAGGCGTATCGGCCCGCCGCATTCCTCGCACGCTTCGGCCTGGAACGTGGCGTCCAGGATCGCCGCCCGCAAATCCGGCCGCCGGACGGCATTTACGCTTGCCGCCAGCTTTACCTCCTTCTCATGCCCGCAATTGGCACATTTCGCGACGGCGCGATTGAAGATCGACATGGCGACACTCCCTGTAGAATCCGGCCCCGCGCGGGTGCCCGTTTTGCCGGCGGCTTATACCCTCAAGTCTTGGCGGAATACATGTATTTGGCGGCGCCCTCGTCGATATGATTTGGCGGCTTCTCCTTCTTGAACCAGCTGTAGGCGTAGAGTTCGGCAAACCATTCCGCAGGCGACCGCCACTGGTAATCGCGCACCTCGCCCTTGCCGCGCGCCGCAACGCTGTAGCTCACCCATTCGCCGTCATAGGCT
This sequence comes from Rhodospirillales bacterium, assembly GCA_015654825.1. Classification (GTDB taxonomy): domain Bacteria; phylum Pseudomonadota; class Alphaproteobacteria; order Acetobacterales; family Acetobacteraceae; genus CAJCIS01. Next base: position 1,568 of record JAATGE010000224.1, on the reverse strand, counting down.
TCATGGTAAGCTTGGCCGTTGAACGCAACCGCGCGTCCCTTGCCCCACGGCCAGTTGTCGGAGCGAATCCGCACGCATTTATCCAGCGTCGGCTTCAGCTTCGTCCAGTCCGCCTTCTCCAGGTTCGCCGGCTTGTCGCTGTCGCCCATGGCCGAAACTTTAGACTCTTTCGTCGTCGGATCGACCACGGCACCCTTCGTTAGCGCGGTAATAACCAGCTGGCGCAGCATCGCCTCCGGAATTTTGCTGTCCTTCCCAACCCCGCCGGTAAAATCGTCCATGAACAGCTTGACGATGACGGCAAGCTTGATCTTGTCGGTCCAGCCGCCAAACCCGTCCTTCGCCATGTTGGACGTGCTCATGACCTTGTATTTCTCGTCCACCGAGTGGCCGATTTCGTGCAGCGTGGAAATACTGAAGCCGTTCAGTTTTTCCGGGGCGCCGGTCTTCGGATCCTGGTAGTTCCAGTCCTCCGCCCCGTAATTCCCCATCGTCACGGTGGCACTGCCGAACGCGGCGCCAGTGTTGCTCTTGTCCGCGTCATAGACGAGTTTCTGCAGCTGATCCTGGCTGGTGTGCTGCACCGGCAGCAGATCCATCATGTCGTAGAATTTCTCGAAATGCGTATTGGTCATGCCGGGCGGCACCTTGATCGTGATGCCGAAACGTTTTTTGATGGCGTCCTTGAACGCCTCCTGTTCCTTGGCCGAGGCATTTTCGCCCGCCGCGGCCGCCGCGTCGGCCATCAGCTTCCTGATTTGTTTTTCCGCGTCCGCCAGTTGCGTCTTCTGCTTGTCGAGGTCCGCCTGCGCGATCACCGCGTCATGCACCTTGTCCCAGTCGACCAGCCGTTTATCCAGTTCGGCCTTTTTCTTGGTATCGGTGACCTTGGCGATCGAATCCGAAGCGCTCTTGCGGAATGCGTCGAGGCCGGCGATGGCGCCCTGGTTACCCTTGGTCTTCAGCTTGCCGGCGCTGTCGATCGCCGCCTTGTCGGCGACCGCGAGCGCCCCGTACAGCGCCGCCAGCCGCACATCGCCGGCGGGCGACTGGTTCGCTTTCGCCTCCGCAAGGCTCACCTCGTCGCGGGCTTTTTTCGCCTCCGTGGCATCCAGCTTGGTGCCCTCCAGCGACTCCACCAGCCGTTCCAGCTTGGTCAGGCGGCGGCCGATGCGCGCGTCGAGTTCGTTCGCCGCGGCAGTGTAGGTGTCGGCCAGCGTTTTCATGGCCGCATCGAACTTCTTCAATAGCGCAGCGGTCTGGTCCCACTGCCCTTTGTCGGCGGCGGCCTGGGCGTCGCGGTCGGCTTCGCTGGCGGCATTTTCCGCCACCCGCACGTCTGCCACCACATCCTTGAGTTTCGCGGTGCGGCCGAGCGACTGCTTCAAGGCGGCGCGGCGCGGCTCGATTTCCTTGTCGAATGCGTCACGTTTCGCCCGGTCCGGATCGGGCGCCGGCGCATCGTGGTGCGACTGCGCCCGTTTCGTGCCAGTGCCGGCATCGGGCCCCGCCTTCGCCTGGCGCAGCGCCTCCACATCCAGGTTCAGCACCGACTTTACCCAGTCATG
>JAATGE010000599.1 GCA_015654825.1 Rhodospirillales bacterium | reverse complement strand
GCCTCCGCCTTGTCCATGTCCTTGACAGTAATAAGCCCGACGCAGCGATAGGCCTCGTCCACCACCAGCAGCTTTTCGATACGATGGCGATGCAGCAGGCGCCGCGCCTCGTCGAAGCCGGGATTGCCGGTGACGGTCACCAGGTTCTCCCGCGTCATCAGTTGTGCCACCAGCACACTTGGATCCGTGGCAAAATGCACATCGCGGTAGGTCAGAATGCCGACCAGGCGGCCGTCGCGTTCCACCACCGGTATGCCGCTGATCCGATACGTCGCCATCAGCGCGCGCGCGTCCGCCAGCGTCTGGTCCGGAAAGATCGTGACCGGGTTCACCACCATGCCCGATTCGAACTTCTTCACCGAGCGAACCTGGCGGGCCTGCTCCTCGATCGTCAGGTTCTTGTGGATCACGCCGATGCCGCCCTGCTGCGCCATGGCGATCGCCATGGCGCCTTCGGTCACCGTGTCCATGGCGGCGGAAAGCAGCGGGATGTTCAGCGTAATCGAGCGGGTCAGGCGCGTGCTGGTGTCGGTCAGGTTGGGCAGCACCTGGCTGTAGGCGGGCACCACCAGCACATCGTCGAAGGCCAGCGCCTCGGCGATGTGGAACGGACTAATGCTGTCGGGAGCCATGGCGGTGCTTTCGTCTGCCTTGGCGGCTCTACATAGAGCGGCGGCTGGAGGAAGGCTAGGGCTCAGTCGTCAGTCGCCAGAACGGGCGCGCCGCACGCCGCCGCCTCACGATTGACCACGTGCCGGAGCTTTTGCGGGTTGGCTACCAAATAGACTGAGTGGATCACGCCTTCTGCGACCTCGAAGGCGACAGTGCGAACCTCGCCGCGCGGGTCACGCAGCACGAAGCCGGGCAGGCCGTTTACTGACGCGGGGGTAGCGCCCACGGCTCCCGCCTTGCGCGCGATGCCGACCGCAAAACGGGCGATCCTGTCGGCGCCGTGGATGAGGTTCAGCGCCGCGATACGCAACCCGCCACCGTCACTATGCAAGGTGGCATCCTCCGCCAGCAGGGCCGTTAGCGCCTTCACATCGCCTGTCTGCGCCGCCAGCATGAACGCGACCGCCAGGCGCGTGCCCTCCGCCGGGTCGGCGGAATAGCGCCGCGGACTGGCGCGCACCCGGCCGCGGGCGCGAAAAGCGAGCTGGCGGCACGCCGCGGCGCTGCGTCCAAGTATCGCCGCCACCTCGTTAAAATCGCGGTCGAAGACGTCGTGCAGCAGGAACGCAGCGCGCTCCGTGGGCGTCAGCCGCTCCAGCGCCAGCAGCAGCGCCACGGAAATGTCTTCCGCCAATTCACTGGCGCTGTCGGGCTGCACCGCGGCTTCGTCGAGCACCGGCTCTGGCAGCCAGGGCCCAACATAGGTTTCGCGCCGCACCCGGGCGGATTTCAACACATCCAGGCACAGCCGCGTCACCACGCGCATAAGGTAGGCGCGCGGTTCCGCTACATCCGCGCGCGGTGCCGCGTACCAGCGGAGAAACGCGTCCTGCACCACGTCCTCGGCGTCCGAGACGCTGCCGAGCATCCGGTACGCGAGGCCGGTCAGTGCCCGCCGATGCGGGTCGAACGCGGCGGCCTCGCTCACGCCGCGCGCGCCATCGCGATCGGGGTTCCGGCCACACTGACCCGAGTGCAGGCGATGCCATGGCCGAGCGCGTATTTCAGCGTGGGAAACAGGCGGCCGGCGGTAACGGCATAGGACAGCGAAATCACCGCACGCTGCCCCCATAGCCTGGCGATGCGCTGCCGCGACGTTTCAGCGGTGGCGTCATGCGCCAGAACCTCGCGGGCAAATTGCCAGCCAAGCGCAGCATCCTCGCCCATGGCACCCACGTCGCCGCGTAGCACGGCGTGTAATGTCGCGGCGGAAACGCCGGCGTGTTCGGCCATGGTCACGATCAGCTGGGTGCATGGGCCGCAATCCTCCGCGGCGGTTGCGGCGATGCTGGCCGCGAAATAGGCCGCGGGCGGCACATCCCGCCGCCATGCGGAAAACCCCATCAGCCCGCCGAGCTTCATGAACGCACCGCGATCGGTTGCCAGGATCTCGCGCGCATAACCCATATCGTAGTCGT
>JAATGE010000272.1 GCA_015654825.1 Rhodospirillales bacterium | reverse complement strand
CCTGGACCCGCTGGGGCCTGAGGCCCCAGACCCCCATTTATTGGAGCAAATGCAACCGGCGAGCCATCCTTATGCCGACGCTGTTCCTGCTGTCCGACTTGCATCTCTCGCATACGCACGGGTTCTTCTGGGACAATTGGCGCCGCGCGCGCGATGCCGCCAATTTGGCTTCGCCGGCCCTCGTCGTGGTCACCGGCGATCTTTGTATCAACGGGCCGGACAGCGACGACGAGATGGCGTTTGTGGGACGCGCGCTGAATGGGCTCACCGCGCCTTGGCGCGCGGTACCGGGAAACCATGATGTCGGCGACGAGCCCCCCGGCCAGGACCCCGACCAGCTCATCGATGCGGCGCGGTTGGCCCGCTGGAACGGCGTGTTCGGCGCAGACCGTTTCGCGGAAACCGTCGGCGCGTGGCGCGTGATCGGCATCAACGCGCAGCTTCTCGGCTCGGGCCTGGCCGAGGAGCAGGCGCAAAACGCCTGGCTCGATCACGAATTGCACGCGACCGGCCTGCCTATCGCGCTGCTGCTGCACAAGCCGCTGTTCCTTGCCGATCCTTCCGAGCCGGACGCATCGGGCAGTGGCCTCACCCCGGCGCCGCGCGCGGCGCTACTGCGGCGGCTTCATGCGGCCGATGTTCGCCTTGTCGTGAGCGGGCATCTGCACGCGCATCGCGACGTCACGATCGACGGACTACGCTATTTGTGGCTGCCGGCGACATCGTTCGTGCAGCCCAGCAGCCTGGCGGGTGCCACGCCAATGATTGCGGTAACCTCGATCGATCTTGCGACCGACGCGGCGAACGTGACGCTGCATTATCCGAACGGCATGCGAACGTTCGATCTTGCCGAAATAAAGCAGGGGAAGTACGCATTCCTGCGCGACATGCCACCCTGCCCGCCGGACGAAACGAGTTGAGGCTACCGTCCGGCACAGGGCAACGATTCAAACACCAAGATCACCAAGAAGAAAAAAATATGTTTGGCACGCAGGCGTTTTCTCCCCATCGCCATGCCACCAGTGAGCCGTGGGCCGCAACGCCGTTGCCAGGCGAGCCCCGACCATTGATCGACCGAAGCCCCGCATGAGCAAGGGCTCATGCGGGCTACACTCGCTACTCTGGCTCGCAAATGACGAATATGATAATCGGCGGGCAATGTCAGATCGGATGACCCCTGCCGCACGAGTCGGATTCGCACAGGATTTCTTCCGATTTGCTTATCGGATCGGCGGCCCGATAAGCTTTGGACAAAAGTTTTAACTGCCCGCATTCCCAGATGTCGTGAGCTTTGGAAAGCACGCTTTGGCGGCGGGGACTTCGAAATGTCGGAGGATGCCTTTGAGCTTTGCGGGACCCTACTTGAGCGATTGGCCTACCGATTATTGGCGATGGAATTGAATTCTGCGCTTGAAGAGAAGTTTGGCAGTTGGAGAAATCGCCGCCAACACGTCGACGACTTGATCAGAAATTCTAGTATAGTAGTATGGATGATCCGCAATGCCGTCGCCCACGACCTTCTTGAGCCAATTTGGAAAATCGACGACCCGACGCTGCAAAATCCGAAATTTTCTATTGCTGACGTGATTGTATTTGACACTACTGGACTGAACGGGCGGCCGATTCAGCGCATGGATTTTAGCGGACCAATTGCCCTCTTTAAGCTTTCAGAAAAGCTGATCCACTTGCTGTCATGATGCTTTCCCTTTGTTGCTCAAATTCTTAAATTTCGCGGCACAAGTCGCGGACGGGTCACCGGCACCAATCCGTTGCCCCGGAGCAAATGTCGGTCTCGGAACGTAAATAAAGTGGGGTCTGGGGCCTAAGGCCCCAGCGGGGTCCAGGGGCAGAGCCCCTGGCCTTCTTCTTCTCCCTACAAAGCCGCCCGCAAATCAGCGATCAGATCGTCCGGGTGCTCAATCCCAATCGATATCCGCACCAAATTCGGCAACACGCCAAAACGTTTCTTCCGATCCTCCGGCACTGCGATATGCGTCATCGCCGCCGGGTGCGACGCCAGGCTTTCCGTACCTCCCAAACTCACCGCCAGTTTTATCAATTGCAGCTTGTCGAGGAACTTGAACGCCTCCGCCTCCCCACCCTTGACATAAACACTCAGCGTGGAGCCAGGCCCGAGGCATTGGCGGTTATAGATGTCGGATTGTGGCGTGCCAGCCTTCAGGTGGCCCAGGTAACCGACTTTTTCGACCGCCGCATGCCCCGCCAAATAGTCCGCGATCTTGGCCGCGTTCTCGCTGGCGCGGGTCATGCGCAGTTCCAGCGTTTCCAGGCTGCGCATCACCAGCCACCCGGTGTGCGGGTCGCTCATGGTGCCGAGCCCGCTGCGCATGCTGCGGATTGGTTTCAGGGCCGCGATGGTTCCGAGCACGGCGCCGGCTACCAGGTCCGAATGGCCGCCGATATATTTTGTTAGCGAATAGATCACCAGGTCGGCGCCATGCTCCAGCGGGCGCTGCCACAGCGGGCCCAAAAACGTGTTGTCCACAATCACCGCGGGGCGGCCGCCCGGCTGGGCCGCGAGACCCGCGGCCATGGCGCCGCAATGGGCGATGTCGACCAAATCGTTGGTGGGGTTGGCCGGCGTTTCGATCAGGATGGCGGCGATGCGGCTGCCCGCGGGAAGTGCCGCGCGGGCCTCGGCGAGGCGGGCTTCGATTTCCGCCTGGGTGCCGTTGGCGGCGAATTCCACGGATGCGATGCCGAGGCGGCCCAGCACCTTGGTCATCAACGTCTCGGTGCCGCCGTAGATCGGGGCGCTGTAGAAGATCGCGTCGCCGGGGCGGGCCACGCTGAGTAGCGTGGTGGCGATGGCGGCCATGCCGCTGGCGAACACCAGGGCGGCTTCGGCGCCCTCCCAGACGGTCAGCCGGTCCTCCAGGATTTCGAGGTCAGGGTTGTTGAAGCGGCTGTAGATCAGGCCGGGGCGCTCGCCCTCGCGCAGTTCGCGCAGGCCGGCGATCAGCTCGAAAAAGTCTTTTCCGTGCTGGGCGCTGCGGAACACGAACGTGCTGGTCTGGAAGATCGGCACCTTGACCGAGCCTTCCGACAGCGCCGGATCGTAGCCGAACCCCATCATCAGGGTTTCCGGGTGCAACGTGTGCCCGGCCAACTGGCGCTTATGATAGTCCATCGGCGTACCTCCGTGTTCGCGGGCCTTCCTATCCCAAGCGGCGGCCGCGCGGCACCCGGACAACTCAAGTCAAACTAACAAAAGTTTTTTGGTTCTTTTTTTCAAAAAAGAACAAGAAAAAGCACTTCTTTTTGAAAAAAGAAGCAAAAACTTTTGTTAATTTCCTTGTTGGACTACGCTGGTGGCATCCTGGCTCGCGTTGACCCGGGTACGCCCCTGACCTAGACCGGTGTTGCACCGCAGTACGTGCCACAGGGAGGCCAGCCGACCCATGAATGATGTCCGCGACGCCCTGCACGTCGCGAAAGCCAGTGACGGTAGCACGATCAGGCGGCCGCTTTCCCCGCATATCGGCATCTATCGCTGGCCGGTCACCATGGCCGCCTCGATCCTCAACCGCATCACCGGCGTAGCACTTTCGGTCGGCACGCTGCTGCTGGTGTGGTGGCTGGTGGCGGCCGCTTCCGGCCCGGACGCGTTCGCGCTGGTGCAGGAATTCCTGCACAGCCCGCTCGGGCTGCTGCTGCTGGTCGGCTGGACCGCCGCGCTGTTCTATCATCTGTTCGCGGGCCTGAGGCATCTGGCCTGGGACATGGGACTTGGATTTGCCAAGCCCGGGCTGAACCCGATCAGCTGGGCGGTGTTCGGCGCGGCCGGCGTCGCCACGCTGCTGGTCTGGGGCGTCGCCTACGCCCGGCTGGGGGGCTGAGGCGTCATGACGCACGGCGCGAAAATCATGCGCAGCCAGCTCGGGCGCGCGCGCGGCCTGGGCAGCGCCAAAACGGGCACCGAGCATTGGTGGGTCGAGCGCGTCACCGCGGCCGCCCTGGTACCGCTGTCGCTGTGGTTCGTATTTTCGGTGCTCGCGATGCTCGGCGCGGATCAGCCGGTGGTCGCGGCCTGGGTGGCCCGGCCGATCAACGCGGCGCTGCTGCTGGCGCTGGTGCTGATGAGTTTTCGCCATGCGGCGCTGGGCTTGCAGGTGGTGCTGGAGGACTACGTGCACGGCGCGGTGCGCACGGACTCCATTCTCGGCGTCAAGGCGGCTGCCCTGCTGCTGGGCCGGATCGCCACGCTGGCGGTCATAAAATTGTTTCTTGCCGCGCACTGAACGAAGGCCGTCCGGGATGGACGCAACTACAAAACCTTCGTTCGTCGCCTACACGGTTATCGACCACACCTATGACGGGGGGGTGGGCGGCGCCGGCGGTTCGGGCCTGCGCGCGACGCTCGGTACAGGTGTCGCCGGACGGAAAACCGCGTGCATCACAAAAGTGT
>JAATGE010000507.1 GCA_015654825.1 Rhodospirillales bacterium | reverse complement strand
TCATCGGAATGATCAAGGCAGACATATCGGTCGCGCAGTGCCTCGAGCGCCCGCGCGCCGAGCTCGCCGGCTTCGCTGAGCCGCCCTGCCGCGGCCAATGAAGCTGGTTGCGCCAAGGCAGCGGCGATCGCCTGCGGGGGAACGTCGGCCGAGCCGGCGCCGCCCTCGTATAACCCATCGCTGAACAGGCAAAGGATGCCAGCCTCGGGCAGGCGTATGTGACGGCTCCGATAAACCGTGCCCGGCCTCACCCCAAGCGGCAGTCCGCTGCCGGCCAGCACCTGGCAACCTGCGGCGGACACGAACATCGGCGGCGGGCCGCCGGCGCTGCACCAGGCAACACGATGGCTCGCGGGATCGATCTGTGCATAGATCATCGTCGCGTACTGGCCCCGCGGCAGCAGCGTATATAGCCGGCCGTTCAGCAGGCCCATCATGCGCGCCGGCGTGCCGCGCGGCAGCGTCTGCTCGGACAGAATGGCGTGCAGCCGGAATGTGTTGAGCGCGGCGCTGAGCCCGTGTCCGGCGAAATCAGCCACGGTGAGTGCGAAACGTCCGCGGCCGGTGGGCCACGCCCCCCAGAAATCTCCGCCCACCGCCTCGCCCGATCGGCAAAAGCCGGCGACGCCCACATGGCAGGAAGCCTCCATCTCGCCGAGTTGTTGCGTGGTCGGCAACAAGCCGAGCTGCATGCGGCGCGCGGCGGCGACGTGCTCCGCTGACTGGTCGCGGCCGCGGTCCATCTGCCCGACCAGTCCCGGCAGCTGCATTGCGGTGCCCACGCGAACGACAACGTCATGGGCGTCGAATGGCTTCTGAATGACCTCGGCCGCCATGGCGCGTCCGATCGCGAGCGGGTCGGGCGAGTCGGCGGCGAGCAGCCGCACCAGCGGTGGCGCCGGCGTGCTGCCGCAATCGGCGATATGGCGCAGCAGCCGCCGCTCCGCCGTATGTGTAACGAATTCGTCAATGATCAGCAGGCCCACGCGCTGGCGCCCGAGCATGAAGATCGCTTCGTCAACGGTTCGCGCGGTGAAGATCCGCCCGAGGCCGGCGCTGCGCAGCCATTCGGCGATTTGGCGCGCATCGCCGGCATCCGGGTCGAGTACCACGATCGGGGCGGCAGACCGGTCCATTGCCGCTTCAGCCCACTGCCGTGGGAACGCGCGCGAAAATCAGGCGGGTGCAGCGCCCCTGATCGCACACTTCGACTTGCGCCGCCGCGCGCGCGATCATCAGACCACGCCCGGAGCCGCGGGGCTCGCCGCCCGGTTTCGACCGCGGCGGGTCCTGATGCCGATAGCCGGCGCCTTCATCGATGACGACGGCGAGGCCATTCGTTTCATTCCACCCGACAGCCACCGTCACCACGCGCGCCACCCGGCGCGGGTCCTTCAGTGCGATTTCGATTAATGCCTGGCGCTCGTCCAGCTCCGCCCACACATTCGACGCGCCGGCCGCGACCTCCAGATTACCGTGGATGGCGGCATTCAAAAGCATTTCGTGCAGCGCCAGATCGGCATGCTCGGTCACGGTGCATCCGGCGGTGTGCAGCCAATCGATCAGCGCGGCGCCGAGATTGCAGCGCATCAGCGTGATGCTGCGCAGACTGACAGCCGTGCCGGCCAGCGCATGCATCGGTGCCAGCAGCAGGCCGGGCTCGTGCGTCCGTGGCGGCGTGGTGCCGGTCTCCAGCAACCAGGTCCCGGAACTTAGCCGCTCCGCGAGCACCGCCCGCTCCAGCGTGGTGCCGTCGGACGGGAAGACGCCACGCACGAATTTCATCGCCGACCGCTGATATCGCATCGCCAATAACGGCCGGTTAAGTTCGCCGCCGCTATCCTCGCCACCATGCACAGCACGTATGTGTCCGTCCCGCTCGCCGCTGGCGCCGACCGGGAAACTGGCGACCGGGAAACTGGCGACCGGGAAACTTCCAACCGGGATCCTAGCCACCGGGATATCTCCGAGCTGGATACAGGCGATTGGGATCACGTCGATTTGCTGCGCTCGCTGGTCGACCGTATGCAGATGGCGCCCTGCGGCAGCGTCGAGCTGGATAACCTGCTCGCGGACGCCCAATCCCCGGTGGCGGCTACCAAGGCTGCAGCGCCTGCGCACCCGTTCGCCGGGCGTACCATCGCGCATTGCTCCACCGATATCGACGAAGCCCTGACGCTGCTGCCACACGGTTTCAATTTCTCGCTGGGCCACCGCGACGGAGTGTGCTGGGCCTGGATCCAACCGAACGACACGTGGGAGCCACAAGCCGGCCAATCGCGCCACGACCATCCCGGCGGTAGCGGTCTGGTCGTCGCCTATACCGCGGCTCTGGCGCTGACCTGCGCTGCCGTCATTCTGCGCATACGCCGCATGGAGGCTGCCTCCGCGCTGCCGCGTCGGGCCATGGCGTAGCGCCAGGTCGGGCGCCTGCCCCGGACCCGCGCCCCCGGGGCAGGCAGCCGCCCCCCTTCGACCGCTTACCTTCGCGCCGGCCCGGGGTTATCAAGCGGCCCGCCCGCGGCGATC